>JBDUAG010000501.1:0-3572 GCA_040004785.1 Burkholderiales bacterium
CTCGAAGGCGGCGGGGCCTCTGACGGGCGCGCCTGCGTGCGGGTTCGACCGGCAGGTTTGAGGCGTCGTAATCAGGACAGCGGAAGTCGCTTCCGGGTCGGGTGCCAGTGCTCCCTTGGTGCGGCTGATTGGCAACTATGCACAAAGATCCGACTTTGGTCGATGACCAAGCGTTCAGACGGGGGGGTGGCCTTCATGTCGGCGCTGGAGTTGGGGTTCGAGCGTCGAGCAAGCGCTTGAGCGTTCGCACCGAGATCGGCTTGCGAACGAATTGGTCGAAAGGCCACGCCCGCCCCTCGTCGGTCCCTTCTCCCGCGGTCATCGAGATGAATCGGGCTGCGTGATTCGGCCCATCGCCACGCCTGGTGTCGCGAGCAAGCTCGGCCCCTGACTTGACCGGCATCTGGAGGTCGAACAGCACCGTGTCGTACGTTCGAGCCGCCAAGAGGTTGCTTGCGGCGCCAGCGGTCAGTGCTCGATCCGTCTCAAAGCCCATCTCCTCGACAAGCTCGCCGAGTCCGGCAAGCACGTCCTCGCGATCGTCCACGATCAACACCCGTCGCTGCTGAGTCGTCGCGGCGGCCTGCACCGCCCCGGCCGCTGCGACTTCGACCGTGAATGTCGAGCCCCCGCCAAGTACGCTGGCAACAGTAACCCGGCCACCCATGTGCGCCAGAAGCGTCTGAACGACCGCCAGCCCGACACCGGCACTCTCGCGGCTGTAGGCCCTGGCCCTGGCCCGTTCATACGGAGCGAAGATCAACGGCAGATCCTGCGTCGAAATTCCCGCGCCGGTGTCTTGCACCTCAAACCGGACCATGGCGTTGGCGGACTCGAAGGGAAGCAGCCGCAGTGTCACCTCGCCAACATCCGTGTACTTGATCGCGTTGGTCAGGAGGTTCTCCACGACCTGGCTCAGCCGAACTTCGTCAATCAATACGTCCACTCCACCGGGTGGAACCTCGAGCTTGAGCAGCAAGCCCTTGTTATCAGCGGCGTCTTTGGCCAGGTCGACCAGACCGGCAAACACTGTTGCGACATCCACCCGTTGCGGTCTGAGCGGCAGGTTTCCTGCCTCGCTTCGAGCGAGCGTGAGCAGATCGCCGAGCTGTGTCGAAAGTCCGTTGGCCGCACGCCGGACCCGGCGCACCAAGGCCAATTCGTCAGGCTTGTCGTAGCGCAACTCGAAAAGATCCAGCGTCGACAAGATCGCCTGAAGCGGTGACCGGAGTTCGTGGCTCACTCTCGACAAGAACTCGCTTTTCGCGGCGACGTTTTGCGCCATCGTTTCCAACTTCACTTGTCGGAGGTCGAGTTCCCGCGACCTGTGTTGCATGCGAATCAAAGGGATGAACAGCGGTACGCCCAACCCCAGGCAAGCAGCGATGAACGTGGCCGTTGCGCCGTGGACATTCAGGAACCCCGTGGTCGACAACGCCACTGCAACGCTCGCAGTCGCGCATGCCCATTCCAACGCGAACACTCGCATACCAAAGCGAAATCCGCAGCGGGCGACGATGACGAGCAGCAACACAGGCAGCCAGCCGAACACCTTGGGCTCGTACACGATCATCAAGACCGTGATGGGGGGATCTAGGATCAGAAAAAGATACTGGGCCGCAACACCCCCGTGCGGGCGCGCCCGAAGGAGCACCAGATAGCCAACGCTGGCCAGTGAGTAGCAAATGGTGATGAGCGGAATCAAGCTCAGGACTGGTTGCTCTGTCGCTCCAAGCCGCTGCCCGATCCAGAGGCCGAGGGGGACGATGAGTAGCCCCAACGCCGCGCGTTGGAATCCTCGCTGCCGTTCGTGCTCGGCGCGGTTCGGGACCCTGTGTGCCGCCAAGAAATCGGATAGTGACTGCAAGAGTCCGCGCATGGGCTTGCCTGACCTTTCTAGCGCGCCGTGCGCGGATGCTCTTGCACCGCGTAAGGGGCCGACTTGAGACTCAAACCGTGCGGCGTCTCCAGCCAGGCTGGAATGCCACAGTACATCGCTTGCAATTTCACTGACATGACCCAGTCGATGGCAGGTGCTGATGCACCTGTCTCGGAGTTGACGATCACCCAGCTGATCCCTCTGAGGTCAAGGTCACCGAGATCGTCGAGCACCGGTGTCGCCAGAATGAATCGCAACTTCGCCGGAATTCGCCTGAGCTGCGCTAGGCCAGAGCCTGCACTCTCAGGCCCCCACACTTTGGCTCCGATCCACACATTGTCGTAGCCCGCACCCCAGTCCGACGGCAGGGCTGCCGGTATGTCCAATGCGCCGCCGGTCAGAACCATCCAGTCCAACTCAGGTGTCCTGCGGACGAGCGACCAGAACCGGCTTCGCTCTACTTCACCGACGCCGCTCGCCAGTGCGTGGCACCACGGGCCGGCGAAGACGCGTTGCCGGCGTCCTTCGTGACCAAACGCGAATGCCGCTGCGCTCGCATTCCAGGACGCCGCCGCCCGCTCGTCGCCAACGTCGGCGTCATGGATCAGGCCTGCGACGTGGCCGCGGGCGCAACTGACGCTGCGGGTCTGCGACAACCATGGGTTGAATACTCGGTCAGCCCAGGACACGTAGCGCTTGGTCGCTGGAGCCGCGAAGTGAACTTGTGCTTGCATGCTCAACCTCCAGCCCTGGCGCCGGCGCCGGCGCGTCCAGCGGCCTGCTCGAGTAGCGCGTCGCGGAGTGACTTCCCCTCGCGCCCGGCCGTCATGCTGATTCGTTCGAGCAGGTTGCCGATCTCGAGTTGAAAACCACACTCGACACAAAACCCCGGCCGACGGGCATTTCGGCAATCAACCCCAAGCCCGGCTTCATAGACACAATTCATGTAACTCTCTGTTATCGATTAGTGAACTTTTATCTCTTGCTGCCGTTCATTAGATCGCATTGAGCATCCTGCCGCTTGAGAAAGTTACCATAGTTGATATTTCTAGGGCACGGAACCCCACACTGATGGGATGGCGTCACCTAAAAGTGACACTTATAGACACTTTGTCGAATTGCGGAAGTAATCAAGATTCGCAAGAGCAATCGGGTCGTATCCGCCTGAGAATTTGCTCGGACGCACAAAAGGCGGGGAGCGGGATGCCCGTTTCGGGGTCGCGCCTCCGCGCTCGGTCGTGGCGACTCACCGGCTCGCCGGCGCCGCTACCCGGGCACAAGGTCCACCCGTACCTGTTGCGGGGCATTCGTATTGACCGGGCGAACCAGGCCCAGGCGATGGGTATCAACTACCATCCCGATGGCGCGCGGCTGGCCAGAACTCACTATCGTCCAGAAGCCCGAAGCTCGCAGCTAGACTCGTTGGGCACAACCCGTTGAGGCGGAAGGCAGGCATCGGTTCACAGCGGTCGCCTGTCCGCATGGCTACGTCCTTAGGCCACACGTCGACTCAGAACGAGTCACGCTGACGGGGGTGGCTTCCATTCGGGGGGCGACAACACGGCGGGGGCCGTATCGTCGATCACTTCAGACGCAGTGCGCACACGCTCGGGACTGGTTTGTGCAGGGTCCCAGAGTGGAACGTCTACCGGCTGAACCGACCTCGCACTACGCCGGCGCCGGAACCAGACTA
>JBDUAG010000502.1:0-3570 GCA_040004785.1 Burkholderiales bacterium
GATGTGGCCTTCGGCCGCAGCGCACCGCGCGTTCTCGAGATCGGCTTCGGCATGGGCGACGCCACGGCAAGCATCGCGCAGGCGCTGCCGGGCACCGACTTCATCGGCGTCGAGGTGCACACGCCGGGCGTCGGCGCGCTGCTCAAGCGCATCGGCGAGTTGGGGCTGACGAACCTGCGGCTGCTCCAGCACGATGCGGTCGAGGTGCTGGAGCACATGATCGCACCCGACTCGCTCGCGGGCGTGCACGTGTTCTTCCCCGATCCGTGGCACAAGAAGAAGCACAACAAGCGCCGCCTGATCCAGCCCGACGTCGTGCGCCAACTCGTGAGCCGCATCGCGCCGGGCGGTTACCTGCATTGCGCGACCGACTGGCAGCCGTATGCCGAGCAGATGCTTGAGGTGCTGACGTCCGAACGGCTCTTGCACAACACGGCTGCCGACTACGCGCCCAGGCCCGACTACCGTCCGTTGACGAAGTTCGAGAACCGCGGCCTGAAGCTCGGCCACGGCGTGTGGGATCTGGTCTTCAATCGGCCCAGGTGACCAGGCCGCTGTATGCGGTGATCAGCACGACGATGCCGAACGCGATCCGGTACCAGGCGAACGCCACGAAGGTGTGGGTGGAGATGTAGCGCAACAACCAGCGCACGCAGAGCCACGCGGCGACGAACGAGAACAGCAGACCGACGCCGAACAGCGGGACGTCCGCCACCGACAGCAACGCGCGCTCCTTGTAGAGGCTGTACAGGCCGGCGCCGATCAAGGTCGGGATCGCGAGGAAGAAGCTGAAATCGGTCGCGGCCTTGCGCGACAGCCCGAGCAGCATGCCGCCGATGATGGTCGCGCCGGAGCGGCTCGTGCCGGGGATCATTGCCAGGCACTGCACCAGGCCGACCTTGAGCGCGTCGAGCGGACTCATGTCGTCGACCGAATCGACCCTGACCGCGGCAGCCGTGCGCCGTTCGGCCCACAAGATGATGAAGCCACCGATGATGAAGGTGCTCGCGACCACCACCGGCGTGAACAGGTGCTCCTTGATGACCTTGCCGAACAGCAGGCCGAGCACCACCGCCGGGAAGAACGCGATCGCCACGTTGATCGCGAAACGCCGTGCCTTCGCGTCGTTGCCGAGCCCGGCCATCGTGTCGCGCAGGCGCTGCCAGTAGACGATCATCACGGCAAAGATCGCGCCGGTCTGGATCGCGATGTCGAACACCTTGCTCTTGGCGTCGATGAAGCCGAGCAGCGAGCCGGTGAGGATCAGGTGGCCGGTGCTGGACACCGGCAGGAACTCGGTCAGGCCCTCCACGATTCCCATGATCGCGGCTTTGAACAGCAGGATGAGATCCAAAAACTTCTCCGATGCGCGTCGAATGACGCCTGATGTTAGCGGGCGGACTCGGGCAGCAATGTGACAGTCAGGCCGTTCGGCGTCACGCGCAGGTCGGAGGGCCGGTAGCCGCGGCTCTGGATGGCGTCCACGTCCTTCGGCCGCAAGGTATAGACCGGGCGCTCGTTCAAGGTCTGTTCGGCGAGCAGCACGCCGACGCGGTCGAGTTGCTGGCTCAGCAGCGCGGGCGCGCCGTCGATGTCGAAGCGGTCGATGCGGACGTTCGTCAGGCGCACGGTGTTGTCGCTCGGATCGAAGCGCAGCCCGTAGTTGAGCGCGATCGTGCCGCGGTGCTGGGCACGGAAGACGCGGTCGCTGACGAGCACCTGGAACTCGGTCGCGAGCCGGTTCACCTCGGGCCGCAGCATCACCCGCGGAGCCGCCACCGTGACGTCGAGCAGTTCCAGATAGCGCCGCTCGATCGGGAAGCGGCGCTCCACCGCCTCCTGCAACTGCGCCTGCGAGACCTCGATCGTGCGCGGGCCGAACAGGCCGGCGCACCCGGCTGCAAGCCCTGCCGCGACCACTGCCAGCCCCGCCATCCACGCCCGCCTGCTCATCGATTGATCCCCGGTTGCCGACCGGGCCGCATTCTAGGAGCCGCAGGCCGTTGCCTTGACCCGCCCTTCCCGTAAAGCTACATTACTGACCGATCAGTCAGTATGAAGTCTCCCCTGCCCATCCCCGCCACCGGGGCGCGCCAGCGCCGCAAGGACGCCCGCCCACAGGAATTGCTCGATGCCGCGCTCGACCTGTTCGTCGAGCGCGGCTTCGCTGCGACCCGCTCCGAGGACGTGGCGGCGCGGGCCGGCGTCTCCAAAGGCACGCTCTACCTGTACTACCCGAGCAAGGAAGAGCTGCTGAAGGAGGTGATTCGCCACAACGTGATCAACCAGATCGCCGAGGGCGCGCAGATCATCCGCGAGTTCACCGGCCCGACCCCCGAGTTGCTTGCGCTGGTGCTGCGCCTGTGGTGGGAGCGCATCGGCGAGACGCGCGCGTCGGGCATCATCAAGCTGATGACCTCGGAGGTGCGCAACTTTCCCGAGATCGCGCAGTTCTATGTCGATGAAGTGGTCGCGCCGTCCAATCAGATGCTGGTCGACGTGATCCAGCGCGGTATCGACCGCGACGAATTCCGCGACGTCAACGTCGTCGAGGTCGTGCACGCGCTGGTCGGGCCGCTGGTCTTCCTGGCGCTGAACAAGCATTCGTTGGGCGCGTGTTCGGCGGCGTTCCTGCTCGACCCCAAGAGCGTGATCGCGGCGCTGATCGACATGGTGCTGTTCGGCCTGGTTCCGCGCCCCGCCCCACCTGCAAGTAAGAAGACGACAACATGAAGCGCTGGCTGAAATGGGTAATCGCGGTGCTGGTGCTGCTGGCCGTGGTGCTGGTCGGCGCGCGCGTGCTGAAGGCCCGCAAGCTGGCCGCCGCCGCGGCCGCGCCCGTCGCCAGCGCACCGCTCGCCCTTGAACTCGCGCCGGCCGACCTGTTCGTCGTACAGGTTCGCCCGCTCACGCGCACGCTCTCGATCTCCGGCGGCCTGAAGGCGGTGACGAGCGCAATCGTGAAGGCCAAGGTCGCGTCCGAGCTCAAGTCGCTGACGGTGCGCGAAGGCGATGCCGTCCAGGCCGGGCAGGTGGTCGGCCAGCTCGACACGACCGAATTCGCCTGGCGCATCAAGCAGGCCGAGCAGACCGCCGTGTCGGCCCGCACCCAGCTCGACATCGCCAAGCGCGCGCTCGAGAACAACCGAGCGCTCGTCGCCCAGGGCTTCATCTCGGCGACCGCGCTCGAGACCGCGATCTCGACCGAGGCCGGCGCCGCGGCGAGCTACCAGGCAGCCGTCGCGATGACCGAGATCGCGCGCAAGTCGCGCGCCGACGCTGTGCTGATCGCGCCGATCAGCGGCATCGTCTCGCAGCGCGTGGCGCAGCCGGGCGAGCGCGTCGCGATCGATGCGAAGGTGATCGAGATCGTCGACCTCTCGCGCATCGAACTCGAAGCGGCGGTCGCCCCCGAGGATGTCGGCGGGGTGCAGGTCGGCCAGCTCGCCAGGCTGAGCATCGACGGTCTCGCCGCGCCCGCCATCGCGAAGGTCGCGCGCATCAACCCCAGCACCCAGGCCGGCACGCGCGCGGTGATGGTCTACCTCGCGCTGCAGCCGCAGCCCGGGC
>JBDUAG010000503.1:0-3568 GCA_040004785.1 Burkholderiales bacterium
CGTTGACCCAGAACAGCCAGACGTAGTGGCGCTCGTACAGCGCCGGGTTGTTGGTGGCGATCGAGAGCAGGAACGCCAGCACCAGCCCCGCGCCCGTCGCGGCAATGGCCGAGATGATCCAGGCCCAGCGCGTCGCTTTGGTCATCGCCACGGGGGCAACCTAGTTGAGCTTCTGCGTGCGCTGCACTGACAGCGTCCAGTCGGCCTGGCCACCGATGCCGATCTGCATCGGCCGCGGCAGCTGCGAGGTGTCGAGCCGGTAGCTGAACTCGACGTAGTGGCGGCTGCCGTCCTCGACCTGGGCCGGCTCGGCGATCTTCCAGCGCGCGCTGCGGCTGATCGCAGCGAAGGCCTCGGCGCGGTTCGCGTAGCTTTGGCTCAGGCCGCCGTCGAAGGTGACGCGGTAGGTCGAGGTCAGGCGTTGGTAGACGATGCGCCAGCGCCGCACCGCCTGCGCAACGCGCTGGTCGCGCCAGTAGAAGCGGTTGCGGAACACCTCGGCCTCGGCGACGAAGAACAGCGCCACCTCCTTGCTCAGCGCCTCGTCGACGCTGCGGGACAACTCGAGATCGACACCGTAGCTCAGCAGCACGCCTTCTTCGTTGTGGACCAGGTCGAAGTTGGTCAGGTCGAGGTCGGCCGCCCGCGCGGCAGGCGTCCACAGCACCAGGCTCAGCAGCAGCGCCACCAGCCACGCCGCGGCCGCGCGCGCTGCGCGGGGCCGTGTCGTGTCGTGTTGTCGTGCCGCACTCGTCATGGCCCCGGGACCTCAGGTCTTCGCTAACAACGCATGGAAAAATCCGTCCGCAGCCGCACTGAATGCGTGCACCGGCGGGTCCACGGCATTGTCGGGCAGCGGCAGCAGGTGGCCGGGGGATGGCGGGCTGGTCGCGGGGCCCGCATCGGGTTGGCGTTGCAAAAAAGCGTCGATCTGGTCCTGGCCTTCGGCCTTGAACACCGAACAGGTGCAAAACAGCAAGCGCCCGCCGGGTTTGAGCAGCGGCCACAGCGCATCGAGCAGACGGCCCTGGAGCGTGGCCAGCGTGGCGATGTCGGTGCTGCGGCGCAGCCAGCGCACGTCGGGGTGGCGGCGCACGATGCCGGCGGCGCTGCACGGCGCATCGAGCAGGATCGCATCGAACGGCTCGCCGTCCCACCACGCGGCCGGGTCGGCGGCGTCGCCGGCGAGGGTCCGGGCACGCAGGCCGAGGCGGCTCAACGTGTCGTCAACGCGGTGCAGGCGCGCCGGGTCGCTGTCGAGCGCGAGCACGTCCAGATCCGCGAGTTCGAGCAGGTGGGCCGTCTTGCCGCCGGGCGCGGCGCAGGCGTCGAGCACGCGCGGGCCGGGCAGGCCGGCGCCGAGGAGCAGCGGCGCTGCAAGCTGGGCGGCGGCGTCCTGCACCGAGACGTCGCCATCGGCGAAACCCGGAAGTTGCGTCACCGGGCGCGGTCGATCGAGCAGCACGGCCTGTGGGCCGATGGCATGCGCGGCGATGCCCTGCGTGGCCAGCCGGGCCACGTAGCTCGGCGCGTCACCGCGCCGGGCGTTGACGCGCAAGGTCATGGGCGGGTGCTGGTTGTCGGCATCGAGGATCGCCGCCGACTGGCCGGGCCAGTCGCGTTGCAGACGCTCGATCCACCACGCCGGGTGGTTGAAGCGGGCCAGTGAGTCGTTCAGCGCCTTGGCGACCAGCGCATCCTGTTCGCGCAGAAAGCGCCGCAACACCGCGTTGATGAAGCCGGCGCTGTGCCGGGCGCGCTGGTTCGCGGCGGCCACCGCCTGATCGACCAGCGTGTGCGCGGGGTACGGCGCGCCGCCGTCGGGCCAGAGCAGCGCGAGCGCGGTCAGCAGCAGCGCATCCACCGCCGGCGCCGGTGGCTTGGGCGCGAGCAACGCGCGCAGCACCTGCGCCGACCCGAGCCAGCGCAGCACCTGGAAGCTCAGCGACTGGGTGCCGGGCCGCGCCGGGCCCGGGCACCGCGCCAGCACCGTGTTCAGCGACTGGCCGGCGCGCACCGCCTGAACCGCATCAGCGGTGTGGTTCAGCAGCGTCGCCAGCGGCAGCGCGTGGGAGGGAGTGGGGTCGTTCACCGCGCGCAGTCTACGGTCTGCCCCGCTGCGGTACGCTCGCCACGTGTAAAGCATGGAAGGCAGCGCATGCGCGGCGATCAACCGACTCCGATTTTCAGAACCGAAGACGATTTGGCCCGGCTTCCGGCCTCCGAACGCATCCGCTACCGGCTGGTCGGCGCGGAATGCCGCTTCCACGCGAACGACAACATCTCCGCCTTCATCGAGGACGGCGAGATCGACGAATTGCGCACCGAGGTCGAAGCGAAGATGCAGGAGGTGCTGCGCGCGCTCGTGATCGACACCGACAGCGACCACAACACCAACGAGACCGCCAAGCGCGTCGCGAAGATGTTCCTGACCGAGGTGTTCCGCGGCCGCTACGTGGAGATGCCCGCCGTCACCGAGTTCCCGAACGCAGAGCGGCTCAACGAGCTGATGATCGTCGGCCCCGTGAAGGTGCGCAGCGCGTGTTCGCACCACCTGTGCCCGATCATGGGCAAGGTCTGGATCGGCATCCTGCCGAACGAGCACTCGAACCTGATCGGCCTCTCGAAGTACGCGCGCATCTGCGACTGGATCATGAGCCGTCCGCAGATCCAGGAAGAAGCAGTGACGATGCTGGCCAACGAATTGCAAGGCCGGGTCAAGCCCGACGGGCTGGCGATCGTGATGGAAGCCGATCACTTCTGCATGCACTGGCGCGGGGTGAAGGACGACCAGTCGATGATGACGAACAGCGTGATGCGCGGCGCGTTCCTGAAGGACGCGAACCTGCGGCGCGAGTTTCTGTCGTTGCTGAGCAAGAAAGTCTAGGAGCCCGCCATGCTGGTACGTCTGATGTACGCGAGCCGCGCCGCCGAGGGGCTGAAGCCCGACGCCTTGAGCGCGATCCTGAAGAAGTCCACCGCCAGCAATCCGAAGCACGGTATCACCGGCGTGCTGTGCTTCTCGGGCGAGGTGTTCCTGCAGGTCCTCGAAGGCGGGCGCTCGCAGGTGAGCACGTTGTACAACCGCATCGCCGCCGACCCGCGCCACCACGATGTCGTGCTGCTGACCTACGAAGAGATCGCGGAGCGCCGCTTCGCCGGCTGGGCGATGGGCCAGGTCAACATGAAGATGCTGAACCCGGCCTTGCTGATGAAGTATTCGGAGGCCGCGGTGCTCGATCCATACGCGGTGTCGGGCAGCGTCTCGATGGCGCTGTTCAACGAACTGGTGGCGACGGCGTCGGTGGTCTGCCTGGGCTGAGCCGGCGCGTCAAGCCGCCGTCTTCTTCGCCGCCGCTTTCTTCGCCGCCGGCACGCGCGGTGCACGCGGCTCGAACTCGAAGCTGACCTTGCCTTCCTTCTTGTCGTAAGCCAGCCGCGCCTTGAACTTGCGGCGCGTCTTGTTCGAGACGAAGCCTTCGAGCAGGTCGGTCTTGCCGGTCTCGAGCAGCTTGCTCATCTGCTCGCGCGCGACCGGCTGCTGCAGGATGATCTTGCCGCTCTTGAA
>JBDUAG010000054.1:0-12033 GCA_040004785.1 Burkholderiales bacterium
TGGGCACGACCTCGGTCACGCTCGAATTCGACCAGGGCCGCGACATCGACGCCGCAGCGGTGGACGTTCAGGCCGCGCTGCTTCGCGCACAGAAGACGCTGCCGATCGACATGACAATTCCGCCGTCGTACCGCAAGGTCAACCCGGCCGATGCACCGGTGCTGTTCATCGCGCTGACCTCGCCCTCGCTGAGCCTGTCCGACCTCAACGACTACGCCGAGCACCTGATCTCGCCGACCTTGTCCACACTGGCCGGGGTGGCGCAGGTCAACATCTTCGGCCAGAAGCGCTTCGCGGTGCGCGTGCGCGTGCAGCCCGAAGCGCTGACCGCGCGCAACATCAGCCTCGACGAGTTGAGCGCGGCGTTGAAGGCGGCCAACGTCAACACGCCGGTGGGCACGCTCGATGGGCCGAAGCAGACCTTGACGCTGCAGGCCAATCGCCAGTTGCGCAACGCGGCAGAGTTCGCCGACTTGATCGTCAGCAGCCGCAACGGCAACGTCGTGCGCCTGCGCGACGTCGCGGGCGTGGAAGACAGCTTCGAGACGGTCAAGACCTCGGCGAGTCTGAACGGTGAGACCTCGATCTCGATCGCGGTCTATCGTCAGGCGGATGCGAACACGGTCAAGGTGGTCGATGCGGTGCGTGAAGCCTTGCCGGGCTTTCAATCGCAGCTGCCGCAGTCGGTGCACATGAACATGGTGAACGACCGATCGGTGTCGATTCGCGCGGCGCTGCACGACGTCACGCTGACGATGCTGGGCACCATCGTGCTCGTCGTGCTGGTGATCTTCCTGTTCCTGCGTCGCTTCGTTGCGACGGTGATCCCGACGCTCTCGCTGCCGGTCTCGCTGATCGGCGCGATCTCGCTGCTCTGGGGCTTCGGCTACACCCTGGACAACATCTCGCTGCTGGGCCTGACGCTGGCCGTCGGCCTCGTCGTCGACGACGCGATCGTGATGCTCGAGAACATCATGCGCCACGTCGAAGAGGGCGTGCCGCCGTTCCAGGCCGCGCTGCGCGGGTCGCGCGAAGTGGGGTTCACCATCATCTCGATCTCGACCTCGCTGATCGCAGTGTTCATTCCGATCTTTTTCATGCCCGGCGTGATCGGCCTGCTGTTTCACGAGTTCGCCGTGATCGTGGCGTTGGCCATTGTCGTGTCGGCCTTCGTCTCGTTGACCCTGGTGCCGATGCTGGCCAGTCGCTTCCTCACCGACGACGCGCACAAGAAGCCGCCCGGGTTCGTCGTGCGTTCGTTCGAGCGCGCGTTCAACGCCACGCTGAAGGCGTATTCCGGTTCGCTCGACGTCGCGCTGCGCCACCGGGCGATCGTGCTGATGGTGGCGCTCTTGACGTTCGCGGCGACGGCCTGGCTGTTCGTGACCATTCCGAAGGGCTTCTTCCCAGAGGAAGACATCGGCCAGTTTCGGGTGTCGACCGAAGCCGCTGAGGACACTTCATTCCCCGAGATGGTGAGGTTGCAGGACCGCGTGGCCGCGATCATCCGCGACGACCCGAGCGTGCGCAACGTCAGTTCCTTCAACGGCGGCACCGGTTCGCAGAACACCGGGCGCATGTTCGTGACGCTGAAAGACCGCAGCGAGCGGCCACCGATGCGCCGGGTCATCGAGGAACTCCGCCGCAAGCTGCGCAACGTGCCCGGCATCGCGGCCTACATGCAGCCGATCCAGAACCTGCAGCTCGGTGGCCGCCCGAGCAAGGCGCAATACCAGTACATCCTGCAAAGCGTGCAGGCCGGTGAGCTCAATGGCTGGGCCGTGAAGCTGCAGGAGAAGCTGCGGCCCGATCCGCTGTTCCGCGACGTGACGAGCGATTCGCAGTTGCGCGGACTGCAGGCCTCGCTGAAAATCGATCGCGATCGCGCCAATACGCTGGGCGTCAGCGTCGACACGATCCGCTCGGCGTTGTACAGCGCGTTCGGCGAGCGCCAGGTGTCGACGATCTACACGAGTGTGGACAGCTATCAGGTCATCCTCGAGGTCGCACCCGGAGCGAAGCAGGACGAGAGCGCGTTCAACAACATCTACGTGCGCTCGAGCACCGGCGCGCTGGTGCCGATGTCGAGCTTCACCACGGTCGATCGCACGATCGGCCCGACCGCGATCAACCACGTCGGGCAATTGCAGGCGGTGACGGTGTCGTTCAATCTCGCGCCCGGCGCCGCGCTCGGCGACGCGACCGCGAAGATCGACACGTACCGTGAAGAGATTGCGCTGCCTTCGTCGATCATCACCACCTATGGCGGCGACGCGGCAGTGTTCAAGAGTTCGCAAGGCAGCCAGCTGATCCTCATCATCGGCGCGCTGCTGGTGATCTACGTGCTGCTCGGCGTGCTGTACGAGAGCTACGTGCACCCGATCACCATCCTCGCCGGTCTGCCGTCGGCGGCGGTCGGTGCGCTGCTGACGCTGAAGCTGTTCGACCAGGATCTGACCTTGATCGCGACCATCGGCATCCTGCTGCTGATCGGCATCGTGAAGAAGAACGCGATCATGATGATCGACTTCGCGCTCGACGCGCAGCGCCACCACGGCATGACGCCCGCCGAGGCGATCCGCGAAGCCTGCGTGCTGCGCTTCCGCCCGATCATGATGACGACGCTGGCCGCACTGATGGGTGCGCTGCCGATCGCGCTCGGCCTGGGCGCCGGCGCCGAGTTGCGGCAACCGCTCGGGCTGGCGGTGGTCGGCGGGTTGGTGTTCTCGCAGGCAATCACGCTCTACATCACGCCGGTGATCTACCTCGCCCTCGATCGTTTCAGCGGCAAGGGGCCGGTGACGACGCCCGAACACGCAGCCGCGGCTGCGAACGAATCAGTGTAGGGTCGGCCCGCCGCCAGGCGCGGTGTTCATCACGGTGAACACCGGTTGGCCGACGCTGCCCGCCTCGATCTCCGCTTCGGTTGCCTCGCGCACGTCGCGCACCACCAGATCCAGCCGCAACGCGATGCCGGCAAGCGGGTGGTTGCCGTCGAGCACGACGTGGTCGGGGTAGACCTCGGTCACGTTGTAGATCGCGTCGGGCGACAGGCCCGGCGTGGTGGCGTCGGGCGGGGGGCCGTCGAACTGCATGCCGACCTCGATCGCGTCCGGGAAGACGCTGCGCTCCTCGAAGAACACGAGTTCGGGGTCGTAGTCGCCGAAAGCGTGTTCGGGCTCGAGATGCAGCGTGGCGGTGAAGCCAGCCTGCTGGTCGGCGAGGGCTTCCTCGACTTTGGCCAGCAGGTCGTCGCCACCGAAGAAGAATTCGACCGGGTCTTGCAGTTCGTCGATCAGGTTGCCTTGGGTGTCCTGCAGCTTCCAGGTGAGGCTGACGACGCATGGAGTGGTGATGAGCATCGAACAATGATCGCACAATGTTGCATGGACATTTCTCTCGCGAGCCCGATGCTGGGCGGCCTGTCGCCACAGGATTTCATGCGTCGGCACTGGCAGAAGAAGCCGCTGTTGGTGCGGCAGGCAGTGCCCGGCGGCATCGATCTGGCGAGCCGTGCGCAGCTCGTCGCGCTGGCCTCGCACGATGAGGTCGAGTCGCGCCTCGTCGTGCATCGCGCCGGGCGCTGGTCGCTGCGATCGGGGCCGCTGGCGCGTACTGCGTTGCCGCCGTTCAAGCAGCCGCACTGGACGCTGCTGGTGCAAGGGCTGGACCTGCACTTGCCGGCCGCGCGCGCGCTGCTCGACCGCTTTCGCTTCGTGCCCGATGCACGCCTCGACGACGTGATGATGTCGTTCGCCACCGATGGCGGCGGCGTCGGTCCGCACGTCGATTCGTACGATGTGTTCCTGTTGCAGGCGCGCGGCCGGCGGCGTTGGCGCATTGGCCGGATCAAGGCACCTGAACTTGTGCCCGACGTTCCGATGAAGATCCTCGCCAACTTCGTGCCCGAGCAATCGTTCCTGCTCGAACCGGGGGACATGCTCTACCTGCCACCCGGTTGGGTCCACGACGGCGTCGCCGAGGGCGAGTGCATGACGTGCTCGATCGGATTTCGCGCGGCCGGGCGCGATGAACTCGCGCGCGAAGTCGTGCAGCGGATGCTCGATGGTGCGGACCTCGAAGAGCGCGGCCCGCTGTACCGCGATCCGACGCTCGCTGCGAGCGCTGAACCCGGGCGCATCCCGGCCGAGTTGCAGGCGTTCGCTGCCGCGGCGGTCAGGCGGTTGCTGGCCGACCCCACAGCGCTCGCGTGCGCCCTCGGCGAGGTCCTCAGCGAGCCCAAGCGCGGCGTGTGGTTCGATGCCGGCGGGCCGCCGGAAGAGGGCATCGGCGGGGTGCGACTGGATCAGCGCACGCGCGCGCTATACGATGACGCGCACGTGTTCATCAACGGCGAATCATTTAGGGCCTCGGGCCGCGACGCGCGCCTGATGCGCCGCCTCGCCGACCGGCGCCTGTTGACGGCGCGCGAGGTGAACGTCCTGAGCGCAGGCGCGCGCGCGCTGCTGGGCGAATGGCTGGACGCTGGTTGGTTGAGCGGTGCATGAAGGAGACACAAATGAACGACCTGATCACGTCGCGCAGCGAGTTCCATCTTGCGCTGCGTCGGGCATTTGAGGAAGCCGCCAGCGCGGGCGCGCACGAGCTCTGGCTCGCCGATAACAACTTCGCCGACTGGCCGCTCGGCGAGCGCGATGTCATCGAGAGCCTCACTCGATGGGTCGCTTCGAGCCGGCGCCTGACGCTGTTGGCGAGCACCTTCGACGAAGTCGCGCGGCTGCATCCGCGGTGGGTCACCTGGCGCCGGCAGTGGTCGCATGTGGTGAGTTGCCGCACCAATACCGAACTCGAAGCGGGTGCGATGCCGACGCTGCTGATCGCCTCAGGCACGATCACGGTGCGCCTCTCCGATACCGTGCACCATCGCGGCCGTCTTTCGCACGAACGCGCTGAGGAACTGCATTGCAAGGAGACGATTGACGCGGTTTTGCAACGTTCCGAAGAGGCCTTCCCGGCAACTTCCACCGGGCTCTAGGGAATCACCCTAGAGCTGGCTATAATCGAGGGCTAGGCACTGGCGGGCTCGAGCTCATCCGTGCCTTTGAACGTTGGGGCTCTGCAAATGTAAGGGTTCCCACAATTACCGGTAATTGTTCGACCCTAATGATTTTGAGGACACATATGACCAAGTCGCTTTTGCTCGCTTCCATCGTCGCTGCCGTTGCTCTCGCCGCTTGCGGCAAGAAGGAAGACGCGCCTGCTGCTGCCGCTTCAGCTGCTGCTGCCCCGGCCGTGGCTGAGGCTGCCTCCGCTGCCGCCAGCGCCGTGACCACCGCCGTTGATGCTGCTGCTTCTGGCGCCGCCACCGGTGCGATGGGCTCGGCCTCCGCCGCTGGCACGATGGCTGCTGATGCCATGAAGGACGCTGCCGGCAAGGCTGCCGATGCCGCCAAGGACGCCGCTGGCAAGGCTGCTGACGCCGCCAAGGACGCTGCTGGCAAGGCTGCCGACGCTGTCAAGAAGTAAATCGGTTCTCCGGTTCGAACAAGCCGCCTTCGGGCGGCTTTTTCGTGCCTGCGGCGCCTGCGCGGCTAGGCCAGATCGAGCCAGCCGAAGCCATATTGTTGGTCCGCCACGACGATGTCCTTTGACATGGCATCCCACACCGGTGCCAGCGCGGCGCGCACCAATGCAGGTGTGTTGTTGCGTTCGCTGAGGTGCGCGGCCACCAACTGCTTCAGACCATCGTGCAGGCACGCCGCCAGGATCTGCGCCGCGGTGTCGTTCGACAGGTGTCCGAGGCGACCGCCGATGCGTGCCTTGAGCGGGGCCGGGTAACTCGACGCGGCGAGCATCGCGCGGTCGTGGTTGCATTCGAGCAGCAGCGCGTCCAGGCCTTGCAGGCTCGCGATCAGATGCGTCGAGATCGAGCCCACGTCGGTGAGCACGCCGAGATGTCGGCGACCATCCGACAGACGCAACTGCAGCGGTTCCAGGGCATCGTGCGCCACGGTGAACGGCAGGGCCGAGAGCTCGCCAATGGCGATCGTCTCGCCGTCGCGTGCGAAGCGGATCAGCCCTGCGAGGTCGGGTGCGCCGATCGCGCGAAAGGTGCCACGGCTCATCCACAACGGCAGCCCATGGCGGCGCGCCAAGGCAACAGCGCAACCGATGTGGTCGCCGTGCTCGTGGGTGATGAACACCGCGTCGAGTTCGTCGCAGCCCAGGCCGATCCGGGCGAGGCGCGTGCCGAGCTCGCGCAGCGAGAAGCCGCAGTCGATCAGCAAGCGGCTGGCGGCCGCGCCGTGGCCCGTCTCGACCAGCGTCGCATTGCCGCTGCTGCCACTGCCCAGGCTGCAAAAGCGCATGAGGGTGCGCTTCGGCCGCGCCGGCTACTTCAGGTCATCGAGCAGCAGCGTCGTGATGCGCTTGCCGGCATCGCCGTTCTCGGGCGCGCCCTTGCCGTCGAGCACGGTGACCGTGCTGCTGCTGTCGCTGTCGGCCTTGACGGTGACCCGGTAGCGTGTCGGGTTGCCGGCATCGTCCTTCTTGCCGAAGGTGAACAGCTTCGAGAAGAAGTTGGGTTCGTCCTTGCCGGCAAACGCCGGGTCGATGTAGCGAACGAAATACACGCCCTGGGTGCGGTCGCGATCCTCGACGGTGAAGCCGCTGCGATCGAGCGCGACGCCGACGCGGCGCCAGGCGCGGTCGAAGCCGTCATCGATCTGCAGCGCCGCGCTCGGGCGGTCGGTCAGCAGCCGGGCGCGGGCCGGGGCGGTCGCGCCCGCAGCACCGGGCACGATCAGTGCGGTCTTGGCCGAGTCTTCGGTGGCGCCCAGGCGCAGCATCAGGCGCGACAGCAGCTCGCCTTCGAGTTGCGGGTCGGGCGCGCGCGGTTGCCAGATCGTGTTCTCCCGGCGCTCACCCTGGTAGACCTCGATCATCCCGCGGTGCGTGATGTAGATCTCGGTGCCGCCGCTGACGCGCTCGACGCGGGTGCGGAACTTGTCGAGTTCACCGGTGGAGTAGGCACCATCGAACACCTTGCCGATCGTCGAGCGGATCAAGTCCATCGGGATCTTGCCGCGGTTCTCGGCCCAGTCGGTTTCCATCACGCCGGCCGCCGGCAGGTCTTGCGTGACGACGAAGCCGCGTTCCTTCCAGAACGCCTGCAACTGCGGCCAGAGTTGTTCGGGTGGCAGTGTCGTGCGCAGCCAGCGCTCGTTGCCGAGCCGCTCGATGCTCATCGTGCCGACGCTCTGTGCGGCCACCGTCACCGACTGCACCGTCGCGGGCGCGGCGACCGGCGTGCCCGCCTGGTAGGCCGCAGCGCTGACGGTGTTGCCCTGCGACTGCTGGTAGCGCGAGTCCTTGGTGAGTTGGGTCAGATCGGGCGGCACTTCGAGCCCGGCGGTCTTGGTGCCGGTGGTTCGGTAGTCGAGCTTGTCGCCCGACATCATGCTGTCGATCGTCGAGCAGGCGCCGAGCAGGAGGCCGGCGAGAGCGGCCGTCGCGGCAGCGCGCGCAGTCAAGGAAAGGGAACGGGTCACGGGGTGAATCTCCAGAGGGGCGTGGTGGGCGACCTTGCGGTGCACCGCCCCGGTGATCGGGAACAGGCGAGCTGGCTTCAAAGCAGGCCGGCGTCGCGCATCGCTCGCTCGATCACCGCCTGGCCGGAGGGCGTCAGCGAGGTGATCGGCAGGCGCAGCGCCGGGCCGCACAGGCCCAGCTTGGCCATCGCCCACTTGGTGGGCGCGGGGCTCGGCTCGAGGAACAGGTACTTGTGCAGCGGCATCAGCTTGAGGTGAAGCGCCGCGGCTTCGCGCGCGTTGCCCGACATCGCCGCGACGCAAAGCGCGTGCATCGCGCGCGGCGCGAGGTTGGCCGTCACGCTCACGTTGCCGTGGCCGCCGAGCAGCATCAGCGCGACGGCGCTGCCGTCGTCACCCGAATAAATCGAGAAGCCCTGGGGCGCGTACTTGATCAGCCACGAGGCACGGTCGATCTCGCCGGTGGCTTCCTTCACGCCGACGATGCCGGGCACTTGCGCGAGGCGCAGCGTGGTCTCGGGCTGCATGTCTGCGACCGTCCGGCCGGGCACGTTGTAGAGGACGGTCGGGATGTCCACCGCTTCGGCAATCGTCTTGAAGTGCTGGTAGATGCCCTCCTGCGAGGGCTTGTTGTAGTAGGGCACGACTGACAGCGTGCAATCGGCGCCGACCTTGTGCGCGTAGCGCGAGAGTTCGATGGCCTCGGCCGTGGAGTTGCCGCCGGCGCCCGCCATGATCGGCACGCGACCCTTCGCATGCTCGACCGAGACGCGGATGATCTCGCAATGCTCTTCGACCGACACCGTCGGCGATTCGCCCGTCGTGCCGACGACGCCGATGCAGTCGGTGCCTTCGGCGACGTGCCAGTCGATCAGCTTGCGCAGGCCGGCGTAATCGACCTGGCCGTCTTCGAGCATCGGCGTGACGAGCGCGACGATGCTGCCAACAATGGGTTTCATGGGCAATCCTCTGAATCCGAAGATTTTACCTGCCCGGCGGAGCCAGATCATGCCGTGCGGGAGTGGCCGAACCCGGGGCTTCCCGCAGCGCCACAATTCTTTGCACGAAGCGCGGCGGCTCGGCCTCGAAGCCGTCCTCGAACGCAACGACGCGAAGGCCCGCGGCGGCCGTCAGAAGTTCACCCGGCGCGAGCAGGAAGTTCGGGTTCGACGGCTTGCCGACGGTCTCGTTGCCCGCCGCAAAAGTCTCGTAGAACAACACGCCGCCGGGCCCCACGTTGGCGACGATCTCGGCCAGGCGCGGCCGCCACAGGTAGTTGGTGACGACGACCGCGTCGAACACGCGCGCCGCGAACGGCCAGGGTGCGCCTTCGATGTCGGCATGCATGATCTCGGCGATGCCGGTCAGCGGAGCGGTTGCCGCCGCGTCGCGATCGACGCCGGTGACACTGCAGCCGCGCGCCGCGAACCAGCGCACATGCCGGCCCGTGCCGCACGCCACATCGAGCACCCGCGCGCCGCGCGGAACGAGGTGCGACCAGCGCTGCACCCAGGCCGATGCCAACGGCGTGGCGTCCGTCATCACGCGGCGCTGGCCTGGTTCAGCAACTGCACCGCATCGGCATCGAGCGACAGGCGCGCCGCGGCGACCAGGTCGGCGAGCTGCGCGAGCGAGGTTGCGCTCGCGATCGGCGCCGTGATGCTCGGCCGCGCGATCTGCCACGCCAGGGCGACCTGCGCCGGCGTCGCGTTCAAGCGCTGCGCAACCGAATCGAGGGCGCCCAGCACGCGCAGGCCGTGCGGGTTCAGGTAAGCCTTGACGCCCTGGCCGCGCGGGCTCTTGGCCAGGTCAGACTCGCTGCGGTACTTGCCCGACAGAAAGCCCTTCGCCAGCGCGTAGAAGTTGATCACGCCGATGCCGTGCTGCACGCACACGCCTTCGAGTTCGGCTTCGAACGCCGGGCGCTCGACCAGGTTGTAGAGCGGCTGCAGGCATTCGTAGCGCGGCAGGCCGTGCGCCTCGCTCACGGCGAGCGCCTCGCCGAGGCGCGCCGCGGTGAAGTTCGAGGCGCCGATCGCGCGCACCTTGCCGGCCTTGATCAGCTCGGCATAGACGCCCGCGGTGTCAGCAAGCGGCACGGCCGGGTCGTCATCGTGCGACTGGTAGAGGTCGATCACATCGGTCTGCAGGCGCTTCAGCGAAGCTTCGACCGCGCTGCGGATGTAGGCGGGCGCGAGGCCGACCTTGCCATCGCCCATCTCCTTGCCGACCTTGGTGGCGAGCACCATCCGGTCGCGCTTGCCAGTCTTCTTCAGCCATTTGCCGATGATCGTTTCCGATTCGCCGCCGGTGTGGCCGGGCGCCCAGCGCGAATAGACGTCGGCGGTGTCGATGAAGTTCATGCCAGCGTCGACCCAGGCGTCGAGCACGTTGAACGAGGTGGCCTCGTCAGCGGTCCAGCCGAACACATTGCCGCCGAGGCACAGCGGGCTGACCTGCAGGCCGGAGCGGCCGAGTTCGCGGAGTTTCATGCGTGGGTGTTCTGTGAGTCCATACAGCCTCATTCTTGCAGGCTCCTAGAATCGCCGCCCATGGCAACCAAGCAAAGCACCACTTACGGCGAGGCCTCGATCCGCGTCCTCAAGGGCCTCGAGCCCGTCAAGCAGCGGCCGGGCATGTACACCCGCACCGACAACCCGCTGCACATCATCCAGGAAGTGATCGACAACGCCGCCGACGAAGCGCTGGCGGATCACGGCAAGCGCATCGACGTGACGGTGCACGCCGACGGTTCCGTCAGCGTCGAGGACGATGGCCGCGGCATTCCGTTCGGGCTGCACCCCGAAGAGCAGGTGCCGGTCGTCGAGATCGTCTACACGCGGCTGCACGCCGGCGGCAAGTTCGACAAGGGCGCGGGTGGCGCGTACAGCTTCTCAGGCGGCCTGCACGGCGTGGGCGTCAGCGTGACGAATGCCTTGTCGAAGCGGCTGGAGGTGACGGTGTGGCGCGAGGGGCAGGTCGCGAAGCTCGCCTTCTCGGGTGGCGACGTGATCGAGCCGCTGGTGCTGCGCAAGAGCGCGACCGGCGACCGCAAGAGCGGTACGACCGTGCGCGCCTGGCCGGACGCCAAATACTTCGAGAGCGCCGAGTTGCCGAAGGCCGAGCTGGCGCACTTGCTGCGCAGCAAGGCCGTGCTGATGCCGGGTGTGACGGTCACGCTGACCTACGAGAAGTCCGGCGACAAGACGGCATGGCTCTACAAGGGCGGCCTGCGCGACTACCTGACCCAATCGCTGAACGCCGACCCGGTGATCCCGTTGTTCGAAGGCGAACACTACGCCGATGGTGGTGAAACGGAAAACTTCGCCGAGGGTGAAGGCGCGGCGTGGTGCGTCGCTTTCACTGAAGACGGCGCGCCGATGCGTGAGAGCTACGTCAACCTGATCCCGACGGTCGCCGGTGGCACGCATGAATCAGGATTGAAGGATGGCCTGTTCGGCGCCGTCAAGGGCTTCATCGACGTCCACTCGCTTCTGCCGAAGGGCGTGAAGCTGATGCCCGAGGACGTGTTCTCGCGTGCCAGCTTCGTGCTCAGCGCGAAGGTGCTCGACCCGCAGTTCCAGGGCCAGATCAAGGAGCGGCTGAACTCTCGCGATGCGCTGCGCCTGGTCTCGACCTACGTCAAGCCGTCGCTCGAACTCTGGTTGAACCAGCACGTCGATTTCGGCAAGAAGCTTGCCGAGCTGGTGATCCGCTGCGCGCAGACGCGCCAACGCGCGAGCCAGAAGGTCGAGAAGCGCAAGGGCTCCGGGGTGGCGGTGCTGCCGGGCAAGCTGACCGATTGCGAGAGCCGTGACCTGAGCTTGAATGAGCTCTTCCTTGTCGAAGGCGACTCGGCCGGCGGCAGTGCCAAGATGGGCCGCGACAAGGAGACGCAGGCCATCCTGCCGCTGCGCGGCAAGGTGCTCAACGCGTGGGAGGTCGAGCGCGACCGGCTGTTCGCCAACAACGAGATCCACGACATCTCCGTCGCGATCGGCGTCGATCCGCACAGTGCCACCGACACGCCCGACCTGAGCGGCCTGCGCTACGGCAAGATCTGCATCCTCAGCGATGCCGACGTCGACGGCTCGCACATCCAGGTGCTGCTGCTGACGCTGTTCTTCCGCCACTTTCCGAAGCTGATCGAAACCGGCCACATCTACATCGCCAAGCCGCCGTTGTTCCGCATCGACGCGCCGGCGCGCGGCAAGAAGCCGGCGGCGAAGATCTATGCGCTCGACGAAGGCGAACTCAACGCCACGCTCGACAAGCTGCGCAAGGAAGGCGCGCGCGAGAACTCGTGGAGCATCAGCCGCTTCAAGGGCCTGGGCGAGATGAACGCCGAGCAGTTGTGGGACACGACGCTGAACCCCGACACGCGCCGCCTGCTGCAGACCGAGTTCGGCGGCTTCGGCTTCGACGAGACCACCTCGTCGCTGACCAAGCTGATGGGCAAGGGCGAGGCGCAGGCGCGGCGCGATCTCATGGAGTTGCACGGTGATGCGATCGAGGTGGACGT
>JBDUAG010000504.1:0-3561 GCA_040004785.1 Burkholderiales bacterium
CGGCCCGACGGGCCTGGAGGGCGGCCCGGATGTCGAATCAGTGTTCGTTCATCACCAGGCCGAGCAGTTGCGTGCGACCGGCACGCAACTCGCCGACGAGGCGGTTCATCGCGGCCATGTCGGTGACGTCCTTGCGCCCGACTGCGATCGCGGCGCCGCAGCGAGCAGCGATGACGCGGGCATCGGCGCCGCGCACGAGCGCCGGGGTGTCGACCACGACGTGGTCGAACTTGGTCAACAGCTCCTGCATCAGCAGGTTGAATGCCGGACGCTGCAGCAATTCCATCGGATTCGGCGGCACGATGCCGACCGGCAGCACGAACATGCTCGGAAGGTTGGGCACCGAATGGATCAC
This sequence comes from Burkholderiales bacterium, assembly GCA_040004785.1. Lineage (GTDB taxonomy): Bacteria > Pseudomonadota > Gammaproteobacteria > Burkholderiales > Burkholderiaceae_C > LMDS01. The sequence continues at coordinate 356 of JBDUAG010000504.1, forward strand.
GTCCAGCTTGGTTCGGCCGGCCAGGAGCGTGCTCAGTCCGGCATCGCCTTCGATTCCGAAGATCTCGTGCTGACGCGGGCTGCGCATGTCAGCGTCGACCAGTACCGTGCGGCCACCGATCTGGCTGAAGGCGACCGCCAGGTTCGCGGCGGTGTAGCTCTTGCCGTCTCCCGAATCAGGGCTGACGACCGCGAACGCGCGGCGCGGGCGTCCCGGCTCGCCCGGGCTCATCGAAATCTGGCTGCACAGGTCGCGGAACACCTCGGCCCGTTCGCCGAACGGATCCGATGCGATCACCAGCTCCGGGTTCTCGTGACGCTGGCTTTCAGGCGAATACGGGTAGTGGAATTGCTGCGACAGGGCCCACAGCACGTCGTCTTCGTTGATGAACCCGAGTGAGACGGCGGCGACGCCGAAGCGGACGCCGTGCTGAGCCTGGTACGCGGCGACCCGCTCGGATTGGTCCTCGGTGAGCTTGCGTGCGCCGCGGAAGATGTCGCCGATCGAGCGGTCGAGAACGGCGGTGTTGGTTGCCGGTCGGTCGCGGTCGGAAATGACCTGCATGGTCGGAGAAGCCTTGGAGAAGGAGACTCGCATGGTGGTGAGCTAGGTTGACGAGCTGTTGGGCAGGGCCGCAAGCGACCGCGGCAGGCGATCGAGAATCCGGTCCCGGACGTGGCTGGTAACGGAGCCGCCACGCGCGCCACTCGGCAACACGACAAGAAGCTTCAGCTGGAGATCGATCGCCACGTCGTCGGCGGTGCGCAACTTCGGGCTGCTGATCTCGCGCACCAGCACCACGGCCAGCGCCAGCAGGCATCCGAGCACAGTTGCGACGACCATGTTGGCGACCGGCTTCGGGTTGTACGGCAGCAGCGGCTCCGTCGCGACCTGGACCACCGAGACATTGGTCTGGGTGTTCAGGCTTTCCATGCCGGATTGGCCGGCGCGCGCCATCATCGCATCGTAGGCTGCCTTGGCGCTTTCGACGTCGCGCACCAGCACGCTGGCATCGTCGCGTGCGCGCTTCATGCGCAGCACCTTGGCGCGCTGCTCGTCCAGCATCGCACTCAGCTGCGCTTCACGCGACTGGTTGATCTGGGCACTCGCGGCCAGGCCTCCCGACAAGCGGCGCGACTCGGCGGCGATCTGCGAGCGCAGCTGGGCCACGGCGGCTTCGGCGTCCTGGAGCTGCGGGTTGCTTTCGCCGAGGCGCTGGCGCATCTCGCTCACCCGCAGCTGCTGTCGCGCCAGCTCGCTGCTCAGCCCGATGAGGACCGGATCGGCAGCGACTTCGGGCATGCCGTTCGGCCCGGCGCTGGCCTGCTTGCGGCTGCGCGAATCCGCCGAAGCGGCCTGCCATGCCGACAGCTGGCTCGACATTTCCGACAAGCGCGTGACTTCGACATCGAGCCGCTCGTCGGTCGCGACGATCCCGCTTGCCTGCTGGTAGGTCGCGAGCTTGGCTTGGGCCGCGTTCAAGGTGGCGCGCAACTGCTTCACGCGGTCGTCGAAGAAGTCGGCGTAGCGCTTGGCCGGCTCAACGCGCAACTCCAGCGTGATGTCGATGAAGGCGCGCACATAAGCGTTCGCGACGTCGGCGGCCGTCTTCGCGTCCGACGCGGTGAAGCTGATCGTCATCATTCCCGACTCGCGCGTCGGCAGCACGTCCACCTTCTTGCGCATCTGCTCGGAGAGCCAGGTCTCGAAGCTGCCGCGGCTATCGGTGGCCGCCTGCCAGCGGGCCTTCAAGACCGGGGAATGATCCAGCCCCGAGAGCTTCATCGCGCGCAGCGTCACGCGTTCGCTCTGCAGCAGGTCCATCTGGGTCGCCATGTAGCCGGTGCTCAGCGCGCCGTTGCCGAACGCGGCCGCCGCGGCACTCGCCAGCGGATCCGAGGAGCGCATGTCGATCAGCAGCGCCGCGGTGCTCTTGTATTCGCGCGGAACGAGCGCGGTCAGCGCGGCCGCGACCACGAGCGAGGCGGCGATCACCATCAGCGCCAGACGCCAGCGCGCACGCAGAACTTGGACGAATCGTGAAAGGGTCATGCGCGTCTCGATCCTTGGTTGGCCCGTCAGATCCCGGTCGTGGTCTTGATCGGCAATTCGTAGGCGGCGAACAGCGCATCGCGAAACTTCAGCGCGCCGAAGCGCTCGCGCGCTTCGTCACGTGCTGCCTGGCCGATCCGGCGGCGCAAGAGCGGCGAATCGATCAGCTCGGCGATGCATTGCACGATGGCGTGCTCGTCGCTGCAAAGGAAGCCGGTTTCGCCGTGCGTGATCACGCCGCGGTGATACGGCGTGTCCAGCGCGACGCAGGGCAGCCCCACGGCCATCGCCTCGACGACGTGCATCGGGAAGTCATCGGTGCCGCCCGGCGCCAGGTAGATCCACCCGGGCGACAAGCGCGACGCGCGATTGGCGACCGCGTGCTCCTCGTACACGCCGACGCCGGCCGCCTTCAGCCGCACGCGCGAGCCCTGGTCGACGGAGCCGATCCAGTTGAAGCTGAGCCCGAGTGCCTCGCCGCTGAGCAGTACGGCGAGTTGCGCCAGCAGTTCGGTGCAGCGCGGGTCGTTGATGCGGCTGCCCGCCACGATCAGCGGGCGGCGCGCCTCGTGCCGCTGCACCTCGAAGAAAGCCTGCTCGATCGGGCTCGCGACGGACTCCGAGCCGGCACGCGGGCCGGTGCCGCGGCGATCCGCCGGCGGCGCCACCGGCGCCGACCGGGCGCGCCGCCGGCGCGACGGGCTGACGGTCCAGCGCAGCAAGCGGGCCAGGCCGACCTGGGGGCCGAGCGACTCGGAGCCGGTTGGCGAATAGTGCATCGGCGCGGAGACGCCGCTCGTGCGCGCGACCCAGATGCCCATCATGCAGGGAATGAAGCCGTGCAACTGCACCGCCTGGGTCGGGCCGGAACGCAGCACCTCGCGAAATGCTTCGATCGCCCATTGGAGACGCCGCAGCGGGTTGCTCGACACGGGGGTCAACACGAGCTGCACCGAGTCATGGAAACGCGGCAGCACGTTGCGATAGCGCAGGTCGTCGACGAGCACGACGACCTGCTCGACCCCGGAATCCGCCAACGCATCGACCGCCGGCGCGAGAAAACCGATCACCTTGTCCGTCACTCGGCCGACCAGGTGCACGACCCTGCCGGCGTGCGCGTCGGACCAACTCTCAGCGCGTTGCATGTCGTGCTC
>JBDUAG010000055.1:0-12025 GCA_040004785.1 Burkholderiales bacterium
TGCGCTTGCGATTCTGCAAACACGGGACATAGTCGGCTGCGGGCCATAGTCCAGCTTGGAATGTCCAAGCAGCAGTTGCACGGCGCGAAGATTCTTCGTACGTCGATGGATCAGCGTCGCCTTGGTTCGCCCAGATGCCTTTGATCTTGAACGGAGCCTTCTGTCCGACGATCTTGCCCTTGTTACTACCGGCCGTTACCTGCCGGATATTCTGAAGATCAGCTGGTCATAGTAGATGATGCCGCCCACACCGCTGGTCGGTGCGCCGAATCCGACGAAGACACGATCGGTGAATGTGCCTGACCACTTGCTGAAGCGGCCCGTGCCTCCGGAGATCACACCGTCGCCGCCGCCGGCGACCACGGCAGTCGCCAGAGGAAACGCGGCGAGAGGCGGCTTGATGCTGGGATCCATGAACGCACCGCAAGTGCCGTCTGGCCCGGTGTGGACCGTGATGTCCCCATCGTTCAAGGCAAAGACCATGAACTCGCTGAAGCACAACGCGGTGGGGTAGGCCGGTGTCGCATGAAACGGGAATGCACCCCAGACGTAGACGGTGCCTTTGTGCTGGCCCGTGGCTGTGTCGTACATGGGCTGCTGGACCGTCGGAAAGCAAGTTCCGGTTGTCGATCTGCACCAGTCCGTGAACGCAGGATCTGTCGGCAATGGTCTGGCATTGGGAACGGCAACACCCGAATAGACCAGGTTGATGTTCTCGGCCGCAGACGCGACGCCGGCAATACCGGCCCACAGCGCGAACATGAGGGGGGCTGCTGCTGAGCGGAGCATCTTCATGATCAAGTCACTTTCCAGATTTGAGCAAACGAAAATCATCTCATCGCGTCACCGCGCTCAACGCATTGACCTGCCCGTGGCCATTGAATGCGTTATAGCCCGCGCCGCCCTGGCATTGCTGCGGAGCGCCGTTGTCGATCGCTGGAAAGAATGCGTAGATGGACACATCGACCGGACAAGCCAGCGGATCGGCGGTGTTGGTAATCTTGGCGTTGATTGCTGCTGTCGACGTGATGCCCATGCTGGCGATCAGCGCGGCAACGCCGGTCACGTGCGGCGCCGCCATGGATGTACCCTGCAGATAGCAGTAAGTCGCACCTGACGCATCGAACACTTTTCGCAAGCAAGAATTGATCAAGGCGCTGGGCCAAGTCGACAGTACACGACCATTCGGGGCGGCGGCCGTCAGCTGCAGGACCGAATCACCACCAGGCGCAACCACCTGTGCGCTCCCGACCCCGTAGCTCGAGTAGAAGGACTTGAGTTGCAGATTGCCGTTCGCTGTCACCCCGATCACACCGGCGATCTCTGTCGGAATGACCGCGCAGGCGTTGGTGACCTCGCGAACGACGGGCGTTGTGTTGTCCGGACTGGTGGCGTCCGCCGTCGGGTGTGCCAGGTCGTCGGCCTGGTTGCCCATCGCGGCGACGACCACGGTTCCCTGCTGGATCGCAAAACTGATCGCGCGGCGTTCGGCCTCCCAGATGGCCCGTTGCGTGGCGTCACTGCGGCAATTGAACAGCCACGGGTCGGCGAAGTAGCTGTTGTTCGTGACCTTGATGTTGTGGGTTCCCGCCCAGACGAACGCGCAGATGACCGCCTCGGGGAAGAAAAACCCGTTCGCATCGCCGGCCTTGATGGCCGCGATCTTCACGTTCGGCGCGACACCGACGATGCCGATGCCGTTCTTCGCCGCCGCGATCGTTCCGGCGGTGTGCGTGCCGTGGCCGTTGTCGTCGCTCCAGGCGGCGATCGCCGCATTCGGAACACCGCCAATGCAAGATGCGCTGTTCGCGAAGTCGATGTTCGGCGCCAGATCGGGGTGCGTGTAGTCGATGCCGGTGTCGATCACGCCGACGATGACCGACGGACTTCCGCCATTGATGGCGCGGGCCTGGGGTGCGGAGATTTGATCCATGTCCCACTGCAGCCCGGACAGGGCATCATCGCCGGGCGCAGGCGTGAATGGCGCCGCAAGATTGCTGGAGGCATCGGCCCCGTCGAGCGCCGCACGCCCGCCCGGCAACGAGATCCCCAGGCCAGTCGTCGCCGCCGCGCCCTTGACGCCAGCAAGCTTGCGCACCCGAGCGCCGAAAGCGGGATCGCCCGAGCTTGCGATGGCCACGCCGATCTGCTTGTAGCTCGCGACCAACTTGCCGCCTGCGGTGCTGAGCGACTGCGCCACCGTGGCGGGCACGTCGTTCTGCTGGAACAGGACGACATAGGTCTCTGCGCCAGCCTGCGCTGGAGACGATGCGAAGCAGAAGACCAGCAGTGCAGCAGACCGCAGCGACGCTCGGCCGAGATCGATGATTCGGTTCATGCAAGTCCTGTTGATGGGTCGCTCGAAGCGGCGTTCGACCTCACGGCGATCGTCGATGTTGGGAATATATTCCCACAGTCTGCTCTAAAGTCAATCGGCGTCAACACACCGATTTGCGACCTGACGCCACGTCGCAGATCGTTGTCGAGGGCGTCTACGTCCGCGTCAAAAGAGCACGACACCCGGCCTACACCGCGAAACCTGAGCAACGCAGACAACCGCTTGGCGCCTCGATCGTTCGGCTCGGAATGGAAGTGGAGTTGAAGACACTGGAAGCCCGACCGGGGCGTGACGCATGGGAACGTATGTTGTTGTCTGACAGAAAGATCTGGCTCCCGCGACATCAACGTCTGCAACCACCTAGTCCGACGCTGTTTCGGGGCTACCGATTCGCAGCGGTGCCACGCTGCGCTTGCGGTTGATCAGATACCAAACCGCAGGAACTACGAGCATGCTGAGCAACGGGGCAGTGACCATCCCGCCCACCATCGGTGCGGCAATTCGAGTCATCACCTCCGAACCAGTCCCGCTGCTGAAAAGGATCGGAAGCAGGCCTGCCATGACGACGGCCACTGTCATCGCCTTCGGTCGCACACGCAGCACTGCGCCTTCACGAATGGCGGCCAAGAGCGTCTCATCGGTATCCGGCTCGCCCGCGGCGAGATGTCGGGCGTGTGCGTTCTTCAGGTAGACGAGCATCACCACGCCGAACTCGGCCGCGACGCCGGCGAGCGCAATGAAGCCGACAGCTGTGGCGACCGAGATCGAGTGACCGAGCGCCCAAACCAACCAGAACCCGCCGACCAGCGAGAACGGAACCGCCGCCATCACGAGCGCCGCATCGCCGAAGGAGCGGAACAGCAAATACAGCAGCACGAAGATGACGACCAGCGTCACCGGTACCACGAGCTTGAGCCGTTCTGTGGCTCGCTCCAGATACTCGAATTGGCCCGACCACGAAACCGCGTATCCCGCCGGCAGAACGACCTGTTTGGCCACAGCGGCCTGGATGTCGGCCACGACCGACCGCAGGTCGCGGCCCCGTACATCGACGTAGACCCAACCGGACAGCCGCGCGTTCTCGCTGCGCAGCATGGGAGGACCGTCTTCGATCGATACGCGGGCCACGTCCTGCAGCAGCACCGTCGCACCTCTGTCCGTCACGAACGGCAGTTGACGCAGCCGCTCGAGCGAGTCCCGGATTTCCCGCGGGTACCGCACGTTGATCGGGTAGCGCTCTCGGCCCTGAACGACTTCTCCGACGTTGTCGCCACCGATGGCCGTCGACACGACCGCCTGGACATCGGCCACCGACAAGCCGTACCGAGCCGCCGCCAAACGATCGACATCGACGTCGATGTACCGGCCGCCGGTGAGCCGCTCCGCCAGCGCCGACGACACGCCGGGCACGCCCTTGACCGCCGCTTCGATCTGAGTCGTCAGCCTGTCGATGATCGCCAAGTCCGTACCGGCCACCTTCACACCGACGGGGCTCTTGATCCCCGTCGCCAGCATGTCGATCCGATTGCGGATGGGCGGCACCCAGACGTTCGACAACCCGGGGACCTTGACCACGCGGTCGAGTTCATCAATCAATTTGTCCGGTGTCATGCCGGCGCGCCATTGCTCCTTCGGCTTGAACTGGATGGTGGTCTCGAACATTTCCAGAGGGGCAGGATCCGTCGCTGTGTCGGCTCGCCCGGCCTTGCCGAAGACGCGCTCGACCTCGGGAACTGTCTTGATCAGCCTGTCGGTCTGCTGCAGCAATTCGGACGCCTTGGAGATGGACAGCCCCGGCAGCGCCGACGGCATGTAGAGCAGGTCGCCCTCGTCCAAGGCCGGCATGAACTCGCCACCCAGCCGCATCACCGGAATGACCGTCGCCGCCAACACCACGGCCGCGATGATCAGGGTTGCCGCCGGAAAGCGAAGCACCGTCTCCAGCGCCGGCCGGTACACCGCAATGAGCAGCCGGTTCAGCGGGTTCGCCGTCTCCTCCGGGATGCGGCCCCGAACGAGGTAACCCATCAGCACAGGCACCAGGGTGACCGACAGTCCGGCGGCTGCGGCCATCGCATACGACTTGGTGAACGCAAGGGGAGAGAACAGGCGACCTTCCTGCGCCTCTAGCGTGAACACCGGCAGGAACGACAGCGTGATGACGAGCAGCGAGAAGAACAGCGCCGGCCCAACCTCGACAGAAGCTTCGGTCACCAATGCCCAACGTTCTGTGACCGTTGGCTGGCGTCCGTGCGCGTCGTCGAAGTTCTCGATGTGCTTGTGCACGGCCTCCACGAGGACCACGCTCGCGTCGACCATGGCGCCGAGGGCGATGGCGACACCACCGACGCTCAGGATATTGGCGCTGACGCCTTGCCAATGCATCACGATGAACGCCATGAGCACGCCGACAGGCAAGGTGACGACCGCGACCAGCGCCGAGCGCAGGTGGAAGAGGAAGACAGCGCAGACCACCGCCACGACGATGAACTCCTCGATGAGCTTCATGCGCAAGTTGTCGACCGCACGGTCGATGAGCTTGGAACGATCGTAGGTCTCGACGACCTCAACGCCGGGTGGCAGACTGGGCTTCAGTGCCGCCAGTTTCGTCTTCACCGCCTCGATGGTGCTGCGCGCGTTCTTGCCTGAGCGCATCACGACGACACCTCCGGCGACCTCGCCCTGACCGTCCAGTTCGGCGATGCCACGGCGCATCTCCGGTCCGATCTGCACCGTGGCGACGTCCCGAAGCAGAACGGGCGTAGCGCTCGTCATCGACAGCGGGATGCTCCGAAAGTCGTCGAGCGACTTCAGGAAACCGCGAGAGCGAACCATGTACTCGGCCTCGGCCAGTTCGACCACGGAGCCGCCGGACCCCTGATTGGCGTTTTTCAATGCATCGACGACCATCTTCTGCGTCACCGCCAGGCCACGCATGCGGTCCGGGTCGAGGACCACCTGGTACTGCCGCACCATGCCCCCGATGCTTGCGACCTCGGCCACGTCCGGAATCGTCTTCAACTCGAACTTCAGGAACCAGTCGTTGAGCGCTCTCAACTGGCCGAGGTCGTTCTTGCCCGTGCGATCGATGAGCGCGTACTCGTAGACCCAGCCCACGCCGGTGGCATCGGGGCCAAGGGCTGCGGTCGCGCCTTGCGGCAGTTTGTTCTGCACCTGGTTCAGGTACTCGACGACACGTGACCGGGCCCAGTAGGGGTCGGTCTTGTCGTCGAACAGCACGTAGACAAACGAGTCCCCGAAGAACGAGTAGCCACGAACGGTCTTGGCGCCCGGCACGCTCAGCATCGTGGTCGTCAGGGGGTAGGTGACCAGGTCTTCGACCACCTGCGGCGGCTTGCCCGGGTAGGTGGTCCGCACGATGACCTGGACGTCGCTCAAGTCCGGCAGCGCATCCACCGGCGTGCGCGCGACGGACCAGAGACCGGCTGCGACGAGGAAGGCTGTGGCGATGAGGACCAGGAACCGGTTCGCCACCGACCATCGAATCAGCGCGGCGATCACTTCGTGCCTCCGGTGCGCTGCACCGAGACCAGCTCGTAGTCCATCGAGCCACGTTGCTTGAACTCGAACCGGACGGTGTCGCCGGGCGTCACATCGGCGAACGCTTTTGGGTTGGGCTTGCCGAAGGCCATCGTCATCGCCGGCCAGTTCAAGGTGGCAACGGGACCGTGCGAGATGGTGATGCCGTCGGGCTCGACGGTTTCGACCTTGCCCTGGCCAACGTGAACGGTGGCGGGCATCGAGGCTGCCGGCGCAGGCGCTGAGGCGGAACGCCTGGCAACCATCGCGCCCAGCACCGACTTCAGCCGCGCCTCGGAGTCGATGAGGAACTGGCCGCTCGCCACAACCTGGTCGCCTTCGACAAGGCCTCGAAGCACTTCAATGCTGTCGCCGAGGTCGGAGCCGAGCCGAACATCACGAGGCTCGAACGAGCCGTTCTCGTTGCGCAAGATGACCACCGATCGCGTTCCCGTACGGATGACGGCTTCGGCAGGGACGACCCGCCGACTGGTGGAGGCGCCAGCCACCTGAAGACGCAGCAGCATTCCCGGCGTGAGCTTGCCTGCCTTGTTGGCGACTTCGAATCGTGCCTGCAACGTGCGCGTGCTTGCGCTGACCTGGGGAAGGATCTCCTTGAGCTCGCCGTCGAAGGTCTGCGACGGGTCGGCTTGCAACGCCGCCGTCACCTGCTGACCACGGGTGAGGCGGGCGACTTGTGCCTCGGGCACCTCGGCCACGGCCCAGACCTTCTCCAGGCCTGCGAGGCGGAACAGCGTCATGCCGGGTGTCACAGCCACGCCTTCGCGAACACCGAGCTCCGCGATCACGCCGTTGACCGGTGCGCTCAGCGTGAACCGAGCCTGTGCAATGCCAGCCTCCTCGCTCTGGCGGATGAGCGAATCGGGAATGGACATGGCCCGCATCCGCTCGCGCGTCGCTGCGATGAGGTCTTGCGACACACCAGCCCGCTTCAATGCGAGCAACTCGTTCTGCGGTCCGAGCCATTCCGGCGCGAAGATGGTCGCCAGGGCCTCACCCTTGCGCACTTGCTCCATGGGGGCGCGAACGTTCAAGCGCTCGATGTAGCCAGCAACTCGAGACTGGACAGCGACGCTGAGCCGCTCATCGAACTGCACTGTCCCGATGGCGTCGAACGAGGAGGAGACCTCGGCGCGTTTGACCGTGACCGTGCGGATGCCCAGGTTCTGCTGAACCGTCGGGCTGACCTTCACGCCGCCATCGTTTGCATCGCCATCTGCGTAGACCGGCACGAGCTGCATGTCCATGAAGGGCGACTTGCCCGGCTTGTCGAATCTCTGCGCCGGAACCATCGGGTCGTGCCAGTAGAGCACCTTCCGCTCGCCGGCAGCCGAGGCGTTGGGCATCTGGCGTTCGGGCACATCACCGATCTTGCGGCCAGCGTAGAAGCTCCCGCCTGCCAGCAACGCGGCAGCGAGAACGCTCAATGTGATTTGGATGCGCTTCATTGCACACCTCCTTCTTGCAGCGGCCTGTAGGCAAGTTGGGCTTGTGTTTTCGCCAGGTCACGCTGGAGGGCGAGCAGCTTGCGTTGCACATCCACTTCCATGCGACGTGCCTCGAACAGCGTCGTCAAGCTCACCTGGTTCGACCGATAGCCGGCCATGGCCGCGGCGGTGCGTTGCTGGGTGGGGAGGATCACGGCTGTTCGGTAGCGCTCGATGCGCTCGTTCAGGCGCTGCGCGTCGCCGCTCGTCGCCCGGTAGTCGGCGGTTGCCGCTCGAATGGCCTCGGCGAGATCGGCTTCGGCCTTGTCGACCATGGCCAGCTTGGCTGCGGTCTCGCGGTCCTGACGCTGGTCCCGCGCCACCGGCAATGGGATGCTGACGCCGACGGAGACCATGTCGGAGTACCCGGTGCGCTGGCCGTAGGAGACCTCCCAGGTCCAGTTCGGGTTTTGGTTCGTCGCGAACACCGAGGCTTCACCTCTCGCCACGTCGACATCACGCTGAGCGGTGAGCACGGCGGCGCTGGACGCGACGAACGCCTGCTCCGATGGCGTCGCGGGCGAAGGCGGCATGGAAAGTTGGTTGGCAGGCTGGCCCGTCCATCGAGCGAGAGCGACCTGGGCTGCGGCTTGCGTCTGTCGAACCTCGGCCGACTCGTCCTCGGCAACGCCGCGGGCACTGGTCATGGCCAGAACCTCCTGGCCGCTCCCCGCTGCTGACGACAGCCTCGCCTTGGCAGCTTCCAGCTCTTCGTGCAGGCGATGCTCGCTGAGCGTTGTCAGCTTGAGCGTTTCGCCGACGTAGAACGCGTCGAGGTAAGCGAGGGCGGTTTGCAGCCGCACGTCCGCTGCAGCGCGCCGGACGGCGACGCTCTCTCGCGCGACCATCGCATCGGCAGCCGCCTGTCGGGCCGCTCGCTTCTCGGCCGACAGCCATTCCTGGCCGATGCCGATGCGCTTCATCGTCATCGAGTCCCGCGTCGTGCTGAGCCGATCCCCTCCCGTGACGGGCAGGTTGTCGATACCGACCTTGAGCGTCGGGTCGGGCAACTGGCTGGCAGCTCGTGCGGACTCAGAGGCACTCGATACGCCGGCGCGTGCCGCTCGTGTGGCTTCGGAGCGCCGAACGGCAAGCTCGATGGCCTGATCGAGCGTGAGTGGGGCGGCTAAGGCCAGTGCCGGAAGCAACGCAATGGCCAGAACGACCACGCGTGGGATTGGATGGGACATGGAAACTCCGAAGACGGACGAGGCGTTGGCCAGCAAGCGGACGTGCCGCGCTGGCGCCGGTCAATCGACGGAGTGGTCAGACCCGAAGTCTGAGTGTGGACAGAAAGACGGGGTCCGGAGGCGCTCGTGCTTCAGCAGCGGCCGATACTGGCAGCGCTTCGGCTTCGACGGCGTCGAGCACCAAGGGAAGCACCAGAACCTGCACCACCATCGGCAGCGTCGTCGCCGGCAGCTTGACTGCTTCGAACGACTGCGCCGTGCCCGCCGCGTGCTGATGACAGAGAACGGGCCGGGCCTGGTCCATGCCCTCGCACGGCCGGCCCGCGGCCATCATCTCCGCCATCGCTGCGGTATCGGCCTGCGCCGGGCAGACGTAGTTCGCCAATACCAGCTGTGAGAACAGCAGCGCAAACGCCACGAAGAACGTGGTGGTCAGGCGGTGGGTGCAACGGCGGAACATGGTCGTGGGCAGTCTAGCCGCATCGCCTGATTCGTCGCGCCTCACCGTCAAAGCCTTACGCGCTCGCATGGCACGCACAGGCATGCTCGTCGGCCGCCGTCATGAACGATTCCAGGATGGCGCAGGGCGGCCAGTGGATCGCAGATGCGCGAGCACAGGGGCTGAATTCAACCGAGACGAGCCCCGAAACGAGCAAGCGCCCTCGACCGCAGAAGCGCTCTCCGAAGTCCCGTCACGGATCGCGGGCGGGCTATCGACATCATCGGGTCGCCCGTCGTGGTTCTTCAACGCTCAGTGCGCGTGATTCTCGGCGTGGCCATGGCGATGATGGATGTCCGGGTAGTGCGGATGCTTGTGCGTCACAACTTCGTGGCGGTGCTCGTGAGCATGTGGCTCTTTGCCGTCCCAAGCAAACGCGTGGTCGTGCCGATGGTGCTCGTCGTGCCGATGTTGGTGCGCATGTTCCAGCGATTCGTGCGTGTGAAGATGCTCGTGGCGCTCCCTGACGTGCAGCCAGACGCCCAGCGCCATCATCCCGGTGGCCACCCAGAACAAAGGCCCGGGCGTGCCCGGCCAGATGGCGAGCGAAATCGCGACACCGAACAAGGGAGCCACTGAAAAGTAGGCGCCGGTGCGTGCCGTCCCAAGGGTGCGCAGCGCCACCACGAACAGCGTCAAGCTCAGGCCGTAGCCGAAGAAGCCAACGAGGAGACTGGATCCGATGATCGGCAGGGTCGGCAGGGTCGCTCCAGAGTAGAGCGCCAGTGCGGTGTTGCATGTGCCGGCCAGCAGGCCCTTCAAGCACGCGACCAGCATCGCGTCGTTGGTCGAGACCTTGCGCGTCAGATTGTTGTCGATCGCCCAGCACAGGCAGGCTCCGACGATCAGCAGCGCGCCCACCGACACGGTCGCGCCTCCAGGCTCCCAGGAGAGCAGCGCACCGCCGGCCACGATCGCTGCCATGCCAAGCACGATCTGACGGTCGGCGTTCTCTTTGAACACCAGCCATGCAATGACTGCGGTGAGAACGCCTTCAACATTGAGCAGCAGCGACGCCGACGCGCCGCTGGTTTGGGACAGGCCAAACAAGAGGAGCGCCGGACCGAGCATGCCTCCGGCGACGATCGCGCCGAGCAACCAGGGTAGCTCCGCCTTCGGGATGCGCATCGTCGTCCGTGACTGGACTTGCGCAACTGGCTGCAAGCGACGAAGTACGAGCATCATCCCGAGACCCAAACCGCTGCCGAGGTAGAGCATGCCTGCCAAGAGCAGCGGCGGGACGTCTACTCCCAGGAGCTTGGCCAGTGGCGTGCTGGCGCCGAAGAGGAGCGCAGCGGCAAGGGCGGGAGTGGCGGAACGAATGGCCATGGACGCAAGTTGAGCACAGACTTGTGGCGTTGGTGGGACTGCTGCTGTGCAGTCGCTGCGCGGCGCGGGCCGTGTGACCGTGCCCCTGTTGCCGTCTGGCGTGGCGGAACAGGCCCTCGGTGGTCAGCAGACGGGCTTGCCGAAGCGTGCACCCCGTGGCGACCACGGCTAGTCACTCGGCCTCACCCCGCATCCAAGAGCGAGCACCGCGGTTGTCTTCGAATGAAATATCGACGTGCGTTCCGTCGAAGGTAAACACGTGGGTCATGACTATGCCTTCCGTCAGCGAACGCGTGATGATCTGAAACCTGCTGTCGCTCAGCCAGGTTCCCTTCACCGCGTACAGGCGCCCGTCGAGCCCCTCTGGCGCACGAACGCGAAACAAGCCGTCGAGCCCAAGCGGGCCGTCGATGTGACGGATCACGCCGCCCGGCAGGGTGTAGGTCGATTCGTAGCGGGGAGTCGCCGAGAGCAGGTCGAGCTTGACCGAGGCGATGCCTGTCCAGTTCGGTTCGATGCGGTAAGTCTTGCCCGAGACTGCCGATGCGAGGACCGGCGCCGCGAGGACCGGCGAGTGCTTCTCGACAGCCGCGTCGGAAATACGCGCGGCCAACTGCGTCCCCGACGCCGCGTCGGGCGGAAGCGCTGACGGCGACTTCGCCGCCGCGATGATGCGATCGATCAGCTGCGTGAACGGATAGTTGCCACGCCCGGTCACGACTGCGACCACGTCGCGGTCGGGCAGCACGATCACCAATTGGCGCAGAAACCCCACCGCCATGTGCGCACGCCGATCCGGCAACGTCCACCAACCGTTCGCATAGCGGAACGTGCCGAAGCCCATCTCGACCGGAGCGCTGAACGTACGGTCAACCCACTCCGGTGTGATCAGCTGCCGGCCTTCCCAGGCGCCGCGCCGCAGGTAGAGGTAGCCGATCTTCGCCATGTCTTGAGGCTGCATGAACAGCCCGTAGCCGCCGATCGGAAGGCCTTGCGGATCGCGCCGCCACGTCACGTCGGTGATCCCGAGCGGAGCGAAGAGCTTGTCTCGGGCATAAGTGAACGTGTCGACATTGGCACGCTTCGCAAGGATCGCCGAGACGAGCTGCCACGTGCCGCTGTCGTAGTTGAACGCGGTGCCGGGCGCTTGCGCCATCGGCCGATCGAGCACGAAGCCGACCCAGTCGCCGCTGCGTTCCATCTGCAGCATCGACTCGGGCGCCTCGGCGGTGAGCGGCTCGCGCCAACTCAAGCCTGAGGTCATGTCGAGCAGGGTCTGCAACGTGATGGCCTTCTTGTCTGCGTCGAGGTGGGCGACGCCACGACGTTCGGCGAAGAACGGCAGCACCGGCGCATCGAGACGCTCGATGATTCCCTCCTGGTGCGCGATTGCAGTGAGCGTGCCGACGACGCCCTTGGTCACCGAGTTCACGGTGTGCTTCATACCCGGCTTGAAGGGCGCGTAGTGCGCCTCGAGCACGACCTTTCCGTGCCGCGTGACCAGCACGCTGTCCATCGTGTTCGCGGCACCGAAATCGACCAGGTCGGCGAGCACGGACGACGCCATGCCTTGTTCTTCCGGACTCGACCGCTGCCAGCCGGCTGTGGGCCAGACCGGTGC
>JBDUAG010000056.1:0-12002 GCA_040004785.1 Burkholderiales bacterium
CTAGAGGAGATCGACGTGCCACACGCCATCTGGAAAGGGGCCATCAGCTTCGGCTTGGTCCACGTGCCAGTCGCCCTGTACCCGGCGTCGTCCGAGATCAGCATCGACTTCGACTGGTTGGACAAGCGGAGCATGGATCCGGTCGGCTACAAGCGGGTCAACAAAAAAACAGGCAAGGAGATTGCGAAGCCCCACATTGTCAAGGGCGTGAAGGTTGGCGGCGACAGGTACGTGGTTCTGAGCGAGAACGAGATCAAGGCCGCTTATCCGAAGACTACCCAGACCATCGAAATCGAGACATTCGTTCACGCCACCGAAATTCCGTTCACCCAATTGGAGAAGCCGTATTACTTGGAACCGATAGCAAAGGGCGAGCGCGTGTATGCGCTGCTGCGGGAAGCAATGTCCGAGGTCGGTGTCATCGGTATCGCCCGCGTCGTCCTTCACACGAAGGAATATCTCGCAGCGCTCATCCCGGCCGGCCCCGGACTGGTGATGAACACCCTGCGCTGGGCCGAAGAGATTCGCCCATGGAGCGAGATGAAGCTGCCCCCGGCCGGAAAGGGATCTTTAAAGGTGTCGGAGTTGACAATGGCCAAGCAGCTCATCGAGAGCATGATCCAAGAGTGGAAGCCAGACGCCTACGCCGACAAGTTCACTCACGCCATCCACGCGCTGGTCACAAAGCGAGTCAACGCCGGCGCCAGCGAGGAAGTCGTGCCGATGGAAGAGGCGACGAGCGAATCCAGCAATGTGGTCGACCTCACCGCGCTGTTGAAGCAAAGTCTGGGCAAGCGCGGCAGCAGCGTCGCTCCCACCAAGGCGATCGGTCGTCGGCCTGCAGCGAAGAAGAAGCCCGCTGACAAGCACGCCGCACGAAAGCACGCCTAGCAGAGACAGGAGACGTCCTGGAACTTATCGGGATTGCCTCCAGAAGTGAATTTCTGACAGGCGCCCGACCAACTGAACTTCCGAGTTGCGGTCTGTATTCGCTTCCGGTCTGCCTCAGACAAGGGCTGACTTGGTGGAGTGACTCGTTCTCGAGCGATTCCTTGTGCCGTTTAGGAAACCCGAAGCCTTCATCCGGGATAAGTTTTCGCACTTCTGCGTCTAGGGCGCGCGCGCAGGGCGCACCGCAAGTCAATTTGGCCAACAAGGAAGCAGCCCAGGCGGTCGCGGCCGGCAGCACCGGCCGGTTCGAGGCGATGCACGCCAACACCAGTGGAGGCCTCGGTTTCTCGACTGGCGTCCAGCAAGCACCGATTGCACCGACGCCGCGTGGAACTCAACGTCGATGGATTCAGTGCGTCGAGTGTCGTGGCGCACCATCTGCCGGGTCCCCGACCTTGGCTCGCGGCTCGATGTAGATCTTGGCGATCATCGGAAATTGCCGCCTAACCTCCTGTCCGATCGATTCGATCGTTGCTTCAAGCGTCGGAACGTCCGTGCGGTCGTCGAACTCGATCGACAAGGTGACGAGCACCTGCGCGGGGCCGATGTACATCGACCGGATCGCGCCCACCGCGCGCACCTCGGCGTGGCCGAGTGCGACGCGTCGAATGGCTTGCGCAGTTCGCAGTTGCAGACCCTCACCGATCAACAGTCCCCGCGATTCCCGGATCAGGAGCACGGCAACGCCAGCCAGCAAGAGGCCGATGAGAACCGACGCGGCTCCGTCGAACGCGGGTGCCTGAAATCGTTGGCTGAGATAGATGCCGAGGGCCGCAACTCCAAGACCCACTAGTGCAACCGAGTCCTCCGCCAGTACCGTGTACGTTGTCGGATCCTTGCTTTGATGAAGTGCCCGCCAGAGCGGTGTCGAGCCCGACTGGGCCTTGAACTTCCGAAACGCGACGATCAAACTGGTGCCTTCGAAGAGAGCCGACACCCCAAGAGTGGCGTAGGTCCACCACGGGGCTGTCAGGGGTTGCGGGTCCCGGATGTGAAGGAAGCCTTCGTACACGGACGCGCCGCCGCCCAATCCGAAGATGAGGATGGCAACGATCAGTCCCCAAAAGTACAGCTCCTTGCCGTGTCCGAATGGATGTTCTTCGGTGGCTGGGCGCTCGCTCAACCGTGAACCGATCAGCAGCAAGACTCCATTCCCCGTGTCGACCAGGGAGTGAACACCTTCGGACACCATCGCAGCGCTGCCGGTGAATGCTGCGACGATGAACTTGGTGGCGGCGATCGCCAGATTCGACGAGATGGCGACATAGATGACGATCCTGGATTCGGCCATGGGGGTCAGTCCTGTCGGCTGTTGATCGAATGGTCGGGCGCTCGTGCTCGGCGCCCCGGCAACTCAAACCAGCATGGTCCCGGCCATGGCGATGGTGGCCGCGGCCATGACGGCGGCTGCCCCCCAACCCAATACCTTCCATTTCGGGCCCAACACGGTCTCGCCCATCAGCTTCGGGCTCGATGCAGCCCACATCACGGCGACCATGATCGGCACCGAAATCACGGCGTTGACGACCGCTGCCCAGTAGAGTGTTCGAATCGGATTGAACCCGGCGACGCTGATGCCGCCGCCGACGATCATCGCCACGGCCAGGATCGCGTAGAACGCTGTTGCCTGCTGCGGTGTCTGATTCAGACCCTTCTTGACTTGGAGCAGACTGGCCACGGCAAAAGCCGCAGAACCCGCGAGGACGGGCAATGCCAGCATCCCCGTCCCGATCAGGCCAGCGGCAAACAGCACGAACCCCAGATCGCCGGCGATGGGCCTCAGGGCTTGGGCCGCCTGGGCGGTCGTTTCGATCGTCGTGATGCCCTGAGCGTGCAACGTGGCCGCCGCAGCGATGATCATGAAGAATGCGATGAGGTTGGAGAATCCCATGCCCACCAGCGTGTCGATTCTGATTCGGCGCAGGTGCGGCAGTCGCTGCGATGGCGCCACTCGAAGAGGTAGGTCCTCGGCAACGCGGTGGATTTCCTCGACTTCCTGAGCCGCTTGCCAGAAAAACAGATAGGGGCTGATCGTCGTGCCCAGGATCGCGACAATGGTAGTGACGTAGTCCTTGTTCCATTGCATCGTCGGCAACACGGCACCTTTGAGAGCCATGATCCAATCGACGTGAACGACGAGGGCCACGCCGACGTACGCCAGTAGCGACAGCGTCAGCCACTTCAAGACGACAACATAGCGGCGGTAGGGTAAGAAGACCTGTAGCAACAGCGACAGCGCGCCGAACCCAAGTGCATACCAGGCCGCCGTTCCACCGACGACCAACTTGACCGAGTCGGCCATAGCATTCAAATCCGCGCCAAGATTGATGACGTTTGCAACGACCAGGAGGGAAACGAGCGAATAGACCATCCAGCGAGGACAGATCTGTGCGAAGTTTTCAGTCAGGCCCTTGCCGGTGACGCGTCCAATCCTGGCACTCGCCAACTGGATGCCGACCATCAAGGGGTAGGTCAACAGAACGGTCCAGGCGATTCCGTATCCGAGTTGCGCACCGGCCTGCGTATAGGTGGCGATTCCACTCGGATCGTCGTCAGCAGCGCCGGTGATGAGACCCGGTCCCAACTTCTTCCACCATGGCTCGTCCGACGCTGCCGACGCCAGTGAGGCATGCGGTGTTGTGCCTGCCGCGCGCGGTTCAGCGCCGATGGCGGTTGCGGAGTCGGGTTTGCCGGGCATAAGCTACCCCGTAGTATCAACCGGCGTGCAGTGGCGAGAGCGACATGACTGATCCCTCGCCCGCGGGTGCGGGCGAATGCAGCTGCTGGATGCCTGGAGGAGAAGTCCCGCATTCGGGTCGCCAGGATTCGGCGTTGCCGAAATGAACATGCAGTGTCTCGTACTGGTTCAAAATGTTGTCTCCAAATCATCAGGCACCGAGAAACCTGGAGACGTCGGACGTTCAGTGGACTTCCAGTAGGACGACCGCCGCTTCGATCGTTGTCATCAGGTCACCGGACTTTCTTCGCCAGGTATAGAAGGATGGCGGCGGATTCAAACAGCACCAACCCGTCGTCGTCGATCGATGGGATCTGTTCGAAGGGGCGTCGGCGATAGGCTTCCGTGTTCAGGTCATGCGCCAGGTGGTCCATGCCGGCCGCCTCGAACGGCAGTTGCATCTCCCCGAGCGCCCACAGCATGCGCAGGTCGCGCGCGTGTCCTCGCGCGACAGCGTTGACCCTTCGAAAAGCCGTAGAGTTTGAGCGTCGGCGCCCGACGGCATTGATGAGACGGGGGCCGTCGACGGGCACGCTCGCGACGCCTGCCGCACATGGCCTTGCCTGTGAGGACGCGGTGGATCCAGCAAGCCGCGAGGACAGACAGCACGCGAGGCATGATCTGCTGCTCTCCGTGCGTTCACTGAAGCTTCGTCCGGCGGGTCCCTGCCGCCGACCACGGCAGGGTCCGGGCATCGCGCCGGGCCGTACTCGGTCCAGAGTCCGCCACCGGAAGGCAGGGCATGCACCAGCGGTGCCACGCGATCAGCGACTTCGTCCTACGCGCGAGCGGCTCTCTATCTGTCCTCCAGCGCAGAGCGGCGGGCTCACGCTCGGCAATGTTCGGCTTGGCTGAAGTTCCGAGTCCCGCCTGCCCAGAAACTCCGCCATGAACCTCTCCAGAACGATCTGAAGCAAGGACATCGTCCATTCATGACCAAGATCCGCACCGGACAGGCGCCAGCGTCGCTGACGCGATCGCAGTTCCAGGAACGCTTCCATCTGCGTTTCTACGACCCTGCGTTTGAAGGCGAACGTGATGCAATTGCACGGCTCGAGGCCATTGCATGGAGCGCCTTGCAGGAGGGCCGCAAAGCGCCAATCACCCGACCTGCCGGCCGCGGCTTCGCTGATCCCACCTACGAACTGTCGGTGCAGTGGCTGGATACCCGCAAGCGCCTGAAGGCGGCGCAGAAGCTCTGGAGCGACGGCGCAGCGCCGTCGCGCGTGCTCCTGGTCTGCGGCAGCGCACGCAACGACGGCACCTGTCCGGGCGAGGTGTCGAAGACCTGGCGGCTTACTGAAGTGGCCCGGCGCGTCGTCGAGCGGGCGGGCGTGGAGGCCGATGTACTGGACCTGAGCCTCGCGACGTCAGAGTATGGTCGCAACATCCACCCGTGCAAGGGCTGTGTGTCGAGCGCGATGCCGCTGTGCCACTGGCCCTGCAGCTGTTACCCGAACCACGCCCTGGGCCAGGCTGTCGATTGGATGGCCGAGATCTACGAACGCTGGGTGGCGGCCCACGCCGTGATCATCCTGGCGCCGACCTACTGGTACCAGTCGCCGAGCCCGCTGAAGCTGATGATCGACCGCATGGTCTCGGCCGATGGCGGCAATCCCGATCCGACGACGACCCACGGCAAGCACGTGGCCGAGGCCAAGCGCATCGAGCAACAAGGCTGGGACTATCCGAAGCATCTTGCCGGCCGGGCCTATGGCGTGGTGGTGCACGGCGATGTGGCCGGGGTCGAGTCACACCGTCGCAACCTCACGGACTGGCTGGAATGGATGGGGTTGATCGACGCCGGCGCTGCGGCCAAGCTCGACCGCTACATCGGCTACTACGAGCCGTATTACAACAGCCACGACGCGCTCGACAAAGACAAGGCGGTACAGGAAGAAGCACGCAGTGTCGCCCACTCGGTGCTTCTAGCCGTCAAGGAGTTGCGCGCCGGGCGACTAAGCCAGCCCGACAAGCAGGTGAAGTGGCCGCGCAGGAAGTGAACCACGCTCATCGCCACCCAAAGGAGTCACCATGAGCGAGAAATCTGCAAGCGTTCTCTGGACTGGCGCCGGCAAGAAGGGGCTTGGCCGGATCAGCACCGGGTCCGGAGCGCTGAAAGACTACCCCTACGGATTTGCGAGTCGGTTCGGGGATGACCGCCGCGGCACGAACCCTGAAGAGATCCTGGGTGCCGCACATGCAGCCTGTTTCACGATGGCGTTCTCGTTTGCTTGCGACAAGGCCGGCTTTGCAAGTACCGCAGTCGACACGCAGGCCCATGTGCAACTGTCAGCACAGGGCGAAGGCTTCACGATCGACCGGATCTCCCTGCGCTTGAACGCAGTCGTGCCCGGCCTCGATGAAGCCCGGTTCCAGGAGATCGCCGCGTCCGCTAAGCGCGACTGCCCACTGTCCAAGGCATTGGCTAGCGTTCCGGAGATCAGTTTGGTGGCAACCCTCGAACAGGGTTCACCGCCGCCCTGACAAGGAAAGAACAGTCGTGCCGCAGAAAGCCACTGGCGCCGATACGCCCACATCAAGGACAGCGTGCTCGGACGCGGCACGCCCGAACCCCAGGCCAAGGCGATCCCATCGGGTCGTCAACGAGACCCGGGCTGCAACACGGTGAGTCCCTGGGGGTCAGGTGCCTCTTCGAACCACACGTCCTCCGGCCGACGCGACCGTCTGCGCTCGCACAAGAGGCTGGACGGGCAGGTTTGGTTGAGACCGGTGTTCAGCGGTCCACCAATTCCGGCGTCTCTGGCGGCTCCCGCGCTCCCTGCCGAAAGGCGGGGAGATCCGGCTTTCGACCCTCCGCTCGCTGCCGAGTGACGTGCCGACGCGGCCGCAGGCCCCGTGATCAGGAACATCAACAACATCAACCTGCGGTTGCCGTTGCTTCTTGCTTGGCTGGACGCGACCATGCCGGATGTCGTGGCACTGCAGGAGCTGAAGTCGACGGCGAGCAATTTTCCGACGCATGAACTCGAGCGAGCCGGCTACGGCAGCCTCGTTGTCGGCCAGAAGACGTGGAACGGCGTTGCGCTCCTGGCTCGAGCCGCAGAGCCGATTCCGATCCGCCTAGCGCTGCCTGGCGATACAGCGGATAAGCAGGCGCGGTACGTCGAAGCGGCAATCAACGGGGTCATCCCGTCGTCCTTGCGGGCGGCTACAACGTGGTGCCCAAACCGCGCGATATGTACGCGTCCTCATCATGGGACGACAACGCATTCGATGCAGCATTCGATGCAGCATTCGATGCAGCATTCGTACAGCATCTGTCCAACCCTGCTTCCCGAGCTTTTGGAACCCCGCGCGAATTTCTGGTCGGACTGGCCGCCCTGCTCACAAGCAAGTGGTCGATGCGCAATCCGGCATTTCGCTCCCAGCGATTGCGGCGGTAGTCCCAGAAGCTGTACATCGGCTCTTCGAAGCGCAGGCGTAGATCGCGCGGTCCGCGCGATGGAGGGCGCCAGCGATCATGCTCCCGTGCGGTTGGAATTGGATATCTGAACTGCGGTCCGCCCTCTCCGGGGTCGGCAAGACAAGCCAAGCCGGCGCGCTTCCGACCCACACTTCCCGACGGCACATCGCTGGTGTGAGGCGCAATGGGTCGTCGTCATCCTACAAAGAGTCGGCACCGACTCCGATGGTCACCTCCTGCGACCAAGGCAATAACACCATGTGTCGACCGCCAGTCGCGTCGACCTAGCGAGGGAAATGTGCTGCGCGAATCGCTCGACTGTGTGCCAGGAGAAACATCGATGATCACTTCAACAACCGCGGGCGACGTCATCTGGTCCAACAAGGCAGAAGGCACACCTGTCTACAACAAGGTCGACGGCTACGGCATGGGCGGCTAGCTAGTCCAGAGGTGTGGGGCGCGCAATCGTCAGCTCGCCCACATCGGCCCGGCCGCATTTGCGTCGACCCATTCGCACGATGCGGCCTGTTCGGAGGAACGACAAATGAACCGCTCTGCGCTGCCGATCGGCGCCTGGCTTGACGAGATGGAAATTCTCCGTGTCCTGGCCATCGGGGGCTTCGGCATTGTCTATCTGGCCCGCGATCACTCGCTCGACCGTGACGTCGCCGTCAAGGAATTCATGCCGTCGCAACTGGCCGGCCGCAGCCAGGGGCAGCAGGTGACGGTGCTCTCGGCGTCCGATGCGGACATCTACGCACTCAGCCTGAAGTCTTTCGTCAACGAAGCCAAGTTGCTGGCGCAGTTCTCGCATCCGGCGATGGTCAAGGTCTTTCGCTTCTGGGAGGCGAACGGTACCGCGTACATGGCCATGCCGTACGTGCGCGGCCCAACCCTGTTCGACATTCGGTGTTCGATGTCCGAGCCACCGACCGAAGCCTGGCTGCGCTCGGTGATCGAGCCCTTGCTCGACGCGCTCGCGGTGTTACATGGCGAGGGCTGCTTTCACCGTGACATCGCGCCCGACAATGTGCTCGTTTCCGGCCCCGGCCTGCCGGTGCTGCTTGATTTCGGCGCGGCGCGCCACCTGATCGGGGACCGAACCCAGACGCTAACGGCCGTGTTGAAGCCGCGCTATGCCCCCATTGAGCAGTACGCCGAATCGACGCGGCTGCGGCAGGGCCCTTGGACCGACTTGTACGCCCTCGCCGCGCTGGTCACCTACTTGCTCGACGGTGCGCCTCCGCCGGCGTCGACCGCACGTGCCATCTACGACGAGATGGCGTTGCTGGCGGATCGCGACATCGCCGGTGTGTCGACGACGTTCTTGGCGGCGATCGACTGGGCCCTCGCGGTCAGGCCGCAGGATCGGCCGCAAAGCGTGGCCGAGTTGCGCGATGCGCTGAACGGCCGGGTGGCGCCGCCGGGTCCCCGTAGAGCGCGTCGGCCAGCGGCGTCAAGCGAGGCAGACCCTGCAACGACGGCCTCCGTCACCGTCACGCCGTTCCCGCCGACGCAGCAGTTGAATCGGGCGGCAAGGTCTGGCGGGCGCTTCGCTCGATGGTCCTGGGCCGCCGTGGCGGCGAGCGGTCTGGTTGCCGGCGTGCTGGCCTGGCCGCGTGAGCGGTACGCGCCGCCAGCTCCCGTGTCGGCCCGTGTAGAGTTGGCCGCCCAAGCGCCGACGGCTCGGCCGGTCCAGGTTGCAACGACCGAAACTCTGGTGGCTCGCCATGACGAGCCGCCCGCCGCGATACAGCGCGCAACGACAGCGCCTGCGGCACTCGCGCCAGTCGCGAAGGCGCACAGGCCGCTCATCAAGCGGACCGCCCGGGAGCGCAAGCCCGTAGGTATCCCGGTGATATCGGCAGGGCCACTCGAACTGTGCGCGGGCCGCAATTTCTTTGTCCGGCCATATTGCGTTCAGCGCCGTTGTGAAGAGCCGCGCTTCAAGGCCCACACCCAGTGCACGCAGATTCGAGAGTTGGCGCAAAGACGGAACGAGTGAGTGAATCGGGCCGGGTTACGCCTTCGGAATGACGACAGTTCCGCAGCGATCTCGACACCGTGACGCGTTCGTGCGGCACGAGATCAAGCGGCATGGTGAGGTCGCCGGCAAACCCGCCGAGTTGCACGCGCACCTTGCCATCGGATCTCCGAAGACACTGTGTCTGCCGCCAGGCACTCCAGTGCGGGCGCCGCGGCGCCGGGTGGCTGATCGGTCTTGTCCAACAATGCGATGGCAACCGCAGGCGCAAGTTCCTTGGCGACGGCCACGTCGGTCGCTAACTTGGTCGTTGGCCGGCGGTCGCCTCCGAGCGAACGGTCTTGCCACTGGGTGCCGTCTTCTTGAGCCGCTTCGCCGGGGAGAGCGCAACTTGTCATGGATCACGTTCCCGGATGGACGGCCGAGCCCGATGCGCAACGGCCGGTCATCTCGTCCTATCGTCGAGTCGGCGACCACCCTCCAGCTTCGGAAACGCCGTCTGCTTCGGGGCGAGATCCCGCTATCGCTTCGCCAGCTTACCGAGCACCAGGGCGAGGCCCATCGCGCCGATTCCCTTAACCAGGTCGGGGTGGTGCGCGTAAAAGTCGCCAACCTTGTCGACGATGCTTGGATCTTGACCTTCCGCGTGCGTCGCGATGTCGCGCACCTCGTCGGGTGTGAGTTGGTCGGCTTGATTGGCGGAGACCGTCGGAATGGCCGAAGTGGACGAATCCCCCCTCAAACGCTTCAGCAAATCGCCGCCGATGCCGGCCAGACCTGCCGGACCTAGGGAACCCAAGATCTGATTCAGGAGGCCAGCTCGCTGCTGCGGATCCGATCGCCCGAACAGGTCACCGACCATGGTGCCGAACGGAGGCGTCTGGTCCGATCTGAATGCCGCGCTGACCCCTTGACCAAGGTCGGATGGACTGACTGAACGAGCCACCTCATCGAAATGGGCTTCACTTGTTACCGCTGAAGCAGGTGTGGGGTTTAGATACTTGCTCAATATGTCTAGAAGGCTCATGTGATGCTCCTGCAAAGATTTCAGACGCTGGCGCGCGGACGGGCGATCGGCATTGCGGATCAACTCCGGCGTCGAACGAGGTTGACAATGGCGAGCAAAATAACCGCGCCGAGCAGCGAAACCAAAAGCGACAGCAGGCTGAACCCGCCTTGATTGATGGTGGTCACACCCACCATGGGCGCAATGAACAATCCGGCCAGAAATGCTCCGACGATTCCGACGACCACGTTCAAGATCACGCCCTGTTGGGCATCGGTTTTCATGATCATGCTCGCCACCCACCCGATCAGCCCACCCACAACAAGCCAAACGATGAAGTTCATGGTGTGTCCTCTTGATTGAGTTGAAACAACGCGGGTCATTGCCCGCTGCCAAGGATTGGCAGCCGGGAGCTTGATCTTCAATCGTGACCAATACGGTCGGCCGAGTGCTGAACTTCACGTAGGCGATATCTCACGTGGCCAGCGGGGGTGCCCGCATCTCTCCGACTTGCGCTAGATCCTTGGATCGCCGCTCAGCCGAGCGCCTTGTAAATCGGCGGCTCCGGCAACGGAAACACCAAGCCCTTCTGATCGATCAAGCGTCTAAGCTCGACCCTTAAGCGATGGCGCTTGCGGCGGTTCATTTGCCGACGCAAGGCTGCGTGGGATGTCTTTTGGGGGCAACTACTGGACACGTGGATCATTGCATTTCACCCTGGTCGACGAGAAATCAATCGGACGGATGGCAACTTCGCAGTCACGACGAAGGGTCTCCGCGAGTCGGTTTTCGATCAAGCGACACCCCGAACTCCCGAGCTGCGGCCCGTATGCGCTTCCAGGCCGCGGTGCGTTCTGCCGCCGACACGCCTTTGACCTGGTGGAAGCGCGCCGCCGCATTGCGGACGTGGCTCGCGTTCTCGAGCGGTTCCTTGCGCTGCTTAGGAAACGCGAAGCTTTCATC
The DNA here is from genome assembly GCA_040004785.1 of Burkholderiales bacterium. Lineage (GTDB taxonomy): Bacteria > Pseudomonadota > Gammaproteobacteria > Burkholderiales > Burkholderiaceae_C > LMDS01. The sequence continues at coordinate 11,069 of JBDUAG010000056.1, forward strand.
CGGGATACGTTTTCGCACTTCTGCGTCTAGCTTGGTCATGGGAAACCTCCTGATCGCCGCATTCGACAACCAAAGATTCCTCCAACCACCTCTGTGTTGCCAGCGGCGCGCTCCGCGTCAGGATGTCAGCCGATTCCTATATTTGTCCTGGAGGGTCTTGGCGGCGTGCGGTGGATCGCTCACTACGTAGGAGGGTTGTGCCGAGGTGGCAGTGTTGTGCAAGTCAACGCCGGTGACGAAGCGCACGGCACCATCGCACGCGCCGCGTTGCTCGCGTTAGGCGCGATCAACACCCAGGACTGCGTTGGGAAGTGGCAGCAGGCCGAGTGGGGGATGCCCATCGCGGACGTCTAGGCCGACACTTCCGCGACCGCTAGCTGCCCTCCCTGCCAGGAAATGCCGATGGCGGCATCGACGCCCCAGAGTGGGGATGCCATCAGCCATTTGACTCGGAAGAGATGTCCATCCCGTTACCTACTGTCGACCTTCGCGTCACGGCGGACCTTTGGACAACGTCGTACAGTGATGCCGCCCTCTCAGGTTGTCGGTCACGTCCCCGTTCGAACTCTTTCGCCGCGATCGACATTGCCTCGGATGTATTGAAATGGCAATGACGCTTGTGCAGCGCAGTCGCAAACCGAAGTACCCAGATCATTTTCGGCAGCGAGAGACCTCCGTCGTCGAAATCTGTCACCTTGGTATCGGCACAGGCTTCTGACCGTCGGACAGTCGTCTGGGTCGTTGGCGACGCCGTAGGACGACTTGCACTTCCGCCGCCCTGACGGATGCGCAGGTCGGCCACAGCAGCGGCCCCCCGCCGACGGACGCCCCGTCCGTCGGGAGTCGCGCCGCACACCGGCGCCAGCTGGCATCGCAACGAGAACGCGGTCAAGTGTCTCTTGCGGGCCATCAAGTTCGGCGTTCAGTCCTACTG
>JBDUAG010000505.1:0-3552 GCA_040004785.1 Burkholderiales bacterium
TCAAGACCGAACTCAACGCCAAGCTCGTCGCCGACGAGACCTTCAGCGCGTGGCTCATCAACCACACGCCGAGCCGGCGCTGGGGCGATGTCGAAGACCTCGCGGGTGCGGCCGTGTTCCTCGCCAGCGATGCCTCGCGCTTCGTCAACGGCCACATCCTTTACGTCGATGGCGGTGTGACCGCCACGCTTTGAAAGAACTACTGTGACCGAATCCAAGCGCGCACAGCCGGACGAGCGCCGGGCCGCTCCCAAGCCGGCCGGCGCCCCCCCGGGGGGTCGTCCGGCGTACTCGCCGGACGGGGGGCAAACGTTCACGCAAGTCACGCTCTTCACCGACACCGATGGCCGCGCGCGCTTTCGCGAGCACGCGATCGCGCTGCCCGAGGGCACGCCGAGTTCGATGCTCTCGACGCTGATGCCCAGCGGCGGGCTGCAGCTGCGCCACAGCCCGGTCGGGTTTCGCAGCCAGTTTCACGTCACGATCACGCCGCAGTGGGTGTTCATCCTGAGCGGCCAGATGGAGATCCACCTGCAGGACGGCAGCTCGCGTGTGTTCGGGCCGGGCCAGCATTTCTACTCCGACGACACGCTGCCCACAGGCGCGACCTTCGACGCGGCCTTGCACGGCCACTGGAGTCGTCAGCTCGGCGATGCCCCTCTTGTCACCGCCTTCGTCCGTTCATGACGACCCCCACGTCGCTTCGCTCCTGCCCCCCAAGGGGGCACCCGGCCTGCTTGGGGCGGCCCGGCGCTGGCCGGATCTCTTCAAGATGATCAAGAACGTCCATGGCGGCACGGTCGATCTGCTCGGTGAAGGCATCGTCACCGGCCGCTACCCGGTGGGCAGCACGCTGCCGCCCGAACCGGTGTTGTGCGAAGAGCTGGGCGTCAGCCGCACCGTGATCCGCGAGGCCGTCAAGTCGCTGATCGCCAAAGGCCTGTTGGTCACCGGCCCGAAAGTCGGGACGCGCGTGCTCAACGAAGAACAGTGGAACTGGTTCGACCCCGATGTCGTGATCTGGCAATCGCGCGCCGGCCTGTCGCGCGAATTCCTGCGCGACCTGCAGGAGCTGCGCCGCCTCGTCGAACCCGTTGCGGTGCGGCTCGCCGCGGCGCGCGCCACCGCCGACGACATCGCCGACATCGAGGCCGCGTACGCCGGCATGAAGCACGCGATCGAGGAAGGCGGCGACTACGTCACCCACGACCTGCGCTTTCACCAAGGCCTGCTGCGCGCCTGCCACAACCGGATGGTCGCGCAGATGAGCAAGGCGCTGGGTGCGCTGCTGCGCACCAGCTTCGAGATCTCGACCGCGCGGCCGGATGGCCCGGCGGAATCGCTTCCGCTGCACCGCGCGGTGCTCGACGCCGTCATCGCGCGCTCGCCGCAGAAGGCCGAGCGCGCCATCATCGTCCTCATCGATGGCGCGAATGACGACATCGAAGCGGTGCTGGGCTCGCGCCGCAAGCTGCCCGCGCTGGGCCTGCCGGCGCCGCGCCTGCGGGCCCGCTCGGTCAAGGCCGTGCTGCGCTGAATGCGATGATGCGCGGGTGAACACACTCTCCGCCCGGCGGTGGCCCTGGCTGCCGCCGATCGGCAGCACGCGCTACTACCTGATGCTCGGCGCGCTCGGCATCTTCGTGCTGGGCCCGCTTGGCGGCATCACCGCCTCCTACATGAACTTCTCGCTGGGCTTCTTCGTCGGCGGGCAGGTGCTGGCCGGCATCCTCGGCTCGACCGTGACGCTGGGCTACGGCCCCGAGGGCAAGCACGGCGCGAACTACATGCAGACGGCCGCGGCCTCGGTCGCCGGCATGGCCGGCATGGGCGTGCTGATCCAGGCGATGGTCTGGATGGGCCTGCCGCAGCCGCCGGTCTGGCAGCTGATGCTGTTCATGGGCGCCATTGGCATGTTCGGCGCCGGCGTCGGCATGCTGTACACGCCGATCCTCGTCGACCGGCTGCAGCTCACCTTTCCGTCGGGCCTGGCGGTGGCCAACATCCTGCGCGCCCTGACCGACCCGGTGCTGTTGAAGCTGTCCGTCACGCGGCTCGGCACCGGCATGGGCCTCGGGATTCTCGGCGGCATCGGCAGCGCCAAGCTCGCGTGGCTGGCCGCGATCGATCTCTCGACCTCGACGCTGGGTGCCGGCATGCTGGTCGGCGCGCGCATCGGCATCGCGGCGCTGGTCGCGGGGCTGTCCGGCACCTGGCTGATCCCGACCTTCGTCTCGATCGGCTGGCTGCACGAGGGTGAGCCATTCCGCAAGATCACGTTCCTGATCGGTCTCGGCCTGATCATGGGCGCGGCGATTCTGGACATCGGCCAGATCCTCGTCGAAGCCTGGCAGCGCTGGCGCGCGCCGCGGCGCGAGAGCGCCGTCGACGAAGAAGCCTGGAAGCGCACCAACACCGGCCGCCTCGTCGCCTGGGTCGCGTTCTGGGCCGCGGTGCTGGTCTGGGTCGGCGCTGGCATCCTGCACCAGCCGATCTACTTCATGACGATCGCGGTCGTGCTGGTGTTCGTGTTCGCGATGGTCAACGGCATCTCGCTCGGCATCAGCGACAGCAACCCGATCTCGTCGGCCTTCGTCACCGCCGTCGTGCTGATGGCCGCGCTCGGGCTCAAGGACCCGATCGTCGGGCTGATGGCCGGCGGCGTGCTGCTGGTGGCCTGCAGCGTGGCCGGCGACATGCAGCAGGACCGCTCGACCGGCTGGCGGCTGGGCACGCCGCGCACGATCCAGTTCCGCTTCCAGGTGCTGGGGCTGGTGGTCGGCGCGGTCCTCACGGTCGGCTTCGCGAAGCTGTTCATGAGCGCCTACCCGGTGCTGGCCCTCGACCAGACCGTGCTGACCGCGGCCGAGCAATCCGCGCAATGGCAGTCGACCATGACCTACAAGTTCGTCGGCGTGCTGCGCAGCTTGACCGAGGACAAGCCCTACCAGCGCCACGCGATCGTCGTCGGCATCGCGCTGGGCCTGGCGGTGCAAGTCGCGCGCAAAGGGCTGTTCGCGAGCACGGCCTACCAGCGTTTCAAGAACGCGAGCACGGCCGGCCATGCGACCGACTTCATGATCGACTCGGTCTTGCTGCCCTCGCCCTACGCCTATTCGTTCGGCACCTTCCTGAGCCTGGCCACGTCGGCCTGGTTCGCCGCCGGCGGCGTGATCAGCAGCGCGGTGAACAGCTTGCGTGCACCGCCGCGCGTGAACGAGACCGACCAGCACCTGATCGGCGACGACATGGGCACGACCTCGCTGCTCGGCGGCGGGTTGATCGCCGGCGACGCGCTCGCAGCACTGGGGTTGGGTGTCGTGGGCCTGCTGGCGACGGTCGCGGGCTGAGAGGCCGAGAGGCATCTCAGCCCGCGGGCATCAGGCCTTGCCGGCGCCGAAGTTCCTCGTCAGCGAATCGACGGCATCGCGCACCTGCTGCCCGCGCTCGATGGTGGTGGCGAGCCCTTCTGCGCGCAGGCGTCCGAGCTGGCGCCGCGTCAGCGAATGCAGGTGGCCGCCGTGGCGATTGGCAAACACGCAGAACTGGCCG
>JBDUAG010000057.1:0-11982 GCA_040004785.1 Burkholderiales bacterium
TGCTGACGAGCATCTCGCTGGCCTCGCGCGCGGGCAGCGCGTGCACGATCGCACCGAGCTCGCGGGGGGTGAAGTAGTGCCACAGACCGTCGCTGCAAGCGAGCATCGTGTCGCCGATCTCGAGCTGGTCGATGCGGCGATGCGTCAGCGGCGGATCCTGGTTGGTACCCAGGCAACCGGTCAGAAGATTGGATTGCGGGTGCGAGTTGGCTTCGTCCTCGGTGATCTGGCCTTCATCGACGAGGCGCTGAACATACGAGTGGTCGACCGAGCGGCTGACCATGTCGGCGCCGCGGAAGTGATAGACGCGGGAGTCGCCGGCGTGGATGACATCGCACTCGCGGCCGGGGCTGATCATGAAGGCCGCGACCGTGCTGTGCGGCTCTTCCTCCGACGTGATTGCGGTCAGCTTGATCATCAGGTGGGCTTCGAGCACGAGCTGCTTCAGCGTCTCGGCGGCGTCATCGCGGCTCGGTGCGTAGCGCTCGAACAATTGCTGTGCCGTCAACAGCACCTGATCGGCAGCCTTGCGCCCGCCGCTCTTGCCGCCCATGCCGTCGGCCAGCACCGCCAACACGCAGCCGGGCACCCGATCGTGCGGGATGATCTCGACCTGGTCCTGCTGGTAGGCGCGATCGCCGCGATGAATGCCGGTGGTCGCTGTCAGGCGGAAGCCGCTGGTCACTGTGCTCATGCCGAAAACTATAATCGCTTTGATTGCAGCCACCCTGCCTACAAACGCACAGAACCTGCACTGCCGGCGCGCCCCCCATGGACCTGAACCTGCATTCGTTGCCGCGCCGCCTGATCGAGTTGCGTATGGAGCATGCCGATCTCGACAATCTGATCGACCAGGCGACGATGACGTTGCCCGATGACGAACTCAGCCTGCGCCGCATGAAGAAGCGCCGCTTGCTGCTCCGCGATCAGATCGCCCAGATCGAAGCGGAACTCGATCCGCCCGAGCCCGCGTGAGCCCGCCGGGCCGCCATGGGCCACGCAGTGGTCCCTTCGGGGAGCATGGCGAACACCGAAGCGCGCAGCGCCAAGGCTGCCGATGAGCGAGTTGACCGAAGCCGTCACCGCGGCCTTCGCGCACGGCGGGGCGCTGGCGCGGTTCGACACGAACCATGTCGAGCGAGAGGTTCAGTTGCGCATGGCGCTTGGCGTCGCGCAGGCCATCGAGGAGCGCAGTGCACTGGTGGCCGAGGCAGGCACCGGCGTCGGCAAGACCTTCGCGTATCTGGTGCCGACCTTGCTCAGCGGCGCGCGCGCGCTCGTCAGCACCGCCACCAAAAGCTTGCAGGATCAGCTCTTTCTGCGCGACATCCCGCGCCTGCGCGAGGCGCTGCAACTGCCCTTGACGGTGGCGCTGCTGAAGGGCCGCAGCAGCTATCTGTGCCTGCACCGCATGAACCAGGCGCGCCAAGCCGACACCTTGCCCGACCGCTGGGCGGTGCGCACGCTCGCCAAGGTCGAGCAGTGGTCGCGTGTGACGACCAGCGGTGATCTCGCCGAGCTCGACGGGCTGGACGAGCGCAGCAGCGTGATCCCGCTCGTGACCTCGTCGCGCGAGAACTGTCTCGGCCAGGAGTGCCCGCAATTTCGCCAGTGCCACGTCGTGAAGGCGCGGCGCGAGGCGATGCTGGCCGACGTGGTGGTCGTGAACCACCACCTCTTCTTCGCCGACATGAGCCTGCGCGATACCGGCGTGGCCGAGCTGCTGCCCAGCGTCGAGGTCGCGCTGTTCGACGAGGCGCATCAGTTGACCGAAGCCGGCGTGCAGTTTCTCGGCACCACGCTCGGGAGCGCGCAGGTGATCGACTTCGCGCGCGACCTGCTCGGCGCCGGCCTGCAGCAGGCGCGCGGGCTGGCGCCCTGGCAAGACCTGGCCGGCGCGTGCGATCGCGCGGCGCGCGAGCTGCGCATCGCGGCGGTCGGTTCGCTGGAGTCGCTGCGCGGCACCTTGAAGCTGCGCTGGTCCGAGCGCGCCGGCCGCGAGGCCTTTGTCGCCGCACTGCAAACGGTCGCGCAGAGCTGCGAGGCGGCGGCCGGCGGGTTGAAGCTCGTGGCCGAGATGTCGCCGGACTTCGTCAAGCTGATCGAGCGTGCCACGCAGATGGCGGCGCTGGCGCAGCGCTTCGGCGTGCCGGCGGAGGACGGCAACGTCCGCTGGATCGATGTGTCACCGCACCAGGCGCGGCTGGTCGAATCGCCGCTGGACATCCGGGACGCTCTGCGTGAGCAGATGGTGGCCTCGCCGAAGGCCTGGGTCTTCACCTCGGCAACGCTGGGTGACGACGACCGGCTCAGCTGGTTCACCGAATCCGCCGGCCTGACTGGCGCGCGCACGCTTCGCCTGGGCAGCCCGTTCGACTACGCGGCACACGCGCGGCTTTACATCCCGCGCGGGTTTCCGAAACCGAACGAGCCCGATCACGCGCCGTCGGTCGCGATCCTGGCGGCACGTTGCGCGCGTGCGCTCGGCGGCCGCACCTTCGTGCTGACGACGACCTTGCGTGCGTTGCAAAGCGTCGGCGAGCGGTTGCGCGCCGAGTTCGAGGGGCAAGGCGACACGATCCAGGTGCTGATGCAGGGCCAGATCCCGAAGCGCCAGCTGATGCAGCAGTTCCTCGCGCAACCGCGCTCGGTGCTGGTCGGCTCGCAGAGCTTCTGGGAAGGCATCGACGTGCCGGGCGACGCGCTGCAATGCGTGCTGATCGACAAGCTGCCGTTCCCTCCGCCGAACGATCCGCTGGTCGAGGCGCGCGTCAAGCGGCTCGAAGGCGAGGGCCGGAATCCGTTTGCGGACTACTTCGTCGCCGAGGCGGCGGTGTCGTTGAAGCAGGGCGCCGGTCGCTTGATCCGCAGCGAGACCGATCGCGGCCTGCTGGTGGTGTGCGACCCGCGCATGGCGGGCATGAACTACGGCAAGCGCCTGCGCGACGCTTTGCCGCCGATGACGCTGGTGGCCACCGAGGCCGAGGCATTGGCGTGGCTCGCGTCATTGACGAGCGACGCGCTGCCCTTCTAGGCGATCACCAGACCTGCCACCACGGCTTCTTGGCCGTGCCGGAGCCGACACCGTCGCTGTGTATGCTGGTGGCGGGGAAGCTCTTGCGCAGCACGCGGTCCGCGTCGTCGCGCAGCTCGGTCAGGCCAAGCTTGTCGTAGCTCTGCACCATCAGGAACAGCGCCTCTTCGGCCGACGGCGAATTCTGGAAATCGGAGACGACCACCTGGGCGCGGTTCGCCGCGGCCACATACGCACCGCGCCGGAAGTAATAGCGCGCCACATGCACCTCGTAAGCCGCCAGCGCGTTGACGATGTAGTTCATGCGCACGCGCGCATCGTCGGCATACAGCGACTGCGGAAACTGATCGACGAGCTGCTTGAACGACTGGTAGGAGTCGCGCGCCGCCTGCTGGTCGCGCTCTGACAGGTCCTGGCGAGAGAAACTGCCGAGCAACCCGAGGTTGTCGTTGAAGTTCACCAGCCCCTGCAGGTAGAGCGCGTAATCGAACGCGGCGCTGGTCGGGTGCAGCTTGATGAAGCGCTCCAGCGTCGACAGCGCCTGCGCCTTGTCGCCGCTCTTGTAGAGCATGTAGGCGCGCTCGATCTGTGCCTGCTGCGCGAGCGCGGTGCCCGAGGCGCGGCCCTCGAGGCGCTCGTAGAGTTTGCCGGCGCGTTCGTAGTTGCCGAGCGAAGCCTCTTCCTTGGCCTCTGCATACAATCTCTCGGCGCTCCACTTCGACTCCGGATCCTTCGGGGCCGTGTTGCAACCCGAGAGCAAGACCGCCACTGTCGCAAATGCGACGGCCAGGGGCCGACGCAACACACTCATTTGAATCATGGCCCCTGGGGCGCGCGAGACGCAGCGCCATCCTGTCGAGAAAACGAAGAGCGATTATATGGTTGGGCACCCGACACACGAGGTGGATGGCGCGGCCGACGACGCCGATGCGCCGTGGAACGTCGAGGTCGAACGCCGCGAGGCGATCGTGTCGTCGGAACTCCACGGTCAGCGCCTGGACAAGGCTGTCGTGACGATGGCGGAGGAGTTCTCGCGCAATCACCTGCAATCCCTGATCGAGGCCGGGCATGTCAGCCTGGACGGCGTGGCCTCGACCACCGCCTCGCGCAAGGTGCGTGCGGGGCAGCGGATCGTGGTCGATCTCGTGCCCACGGCCGAGAGCCGCGCGTTCCGGCCCGAAGCGCTGACGATCGCCATCGTGTTCGAAGACGAGCACCTGATCGTCGTCGACAAGCCGACCGGGTGGGTGGTGCATCCGGCTGCGGGCAACTGGTCGGGCACGCTGCTCAATGCGCTGCTCGCGCATCACCGTGGCGCCGCCAGCCTGCCGCGTGCGGGCATCGTGCACCGTCTGGACAAGGACACGTCCGGCCTGATGGTCGTTGGCAAGACGCTGGCTGCCGTGACCGCGCTGACCCGTGCGATCGCCTCGCGCGAGGTGCATCGCCAGTACCTGGCGATCGCGCACGGCGAGGTGGCCGCCGCGAGCTTCAGCATCGAGGCGCCGATCGGCCGCGATCCTCAATCGCGCGTCCGCATGGCCGTCGTCGCGAGTGGCAAGCCGGCCCGCACCGATGTGCAGGTGATTGCACGTGCCGACGGCTATAGCGCGCTGCGCTGCACCTTGCACACCGGGCGCACGCACCAAATCCGCGTCCACCTCGCCGCGCGCGGACATCCCTTGGTCGCCGATGCGGTCTATGGCGGGCGCGCGGCGCTCGACATGACGCGCCAGGCGCTGCACGCCACGCAGCTCGCGTTCGCGCACCCCGTCAGCTGCGAGCGCGTCCAGTTCGATGCCGAGCCGCCGGCCGATTTCGCGTCGGCTTGGCGCAACGTGGTTGCCGGTTCCACTTGAATCATTTCGCGTCGTCGGGCGAGGCAGGTACAATGCGCGAAGTTCTGGTTGGAGCCAAACCTCACCAGACCTGAGCCGCGCCCCAAGGCGCCTCACCCGGATCGACGCGAGAAGCGTCGCTTGACCGCCAGCCTCGAAGCGCTCAGCCCGCGCCGCAGGTGTTGCCCGAATCGAACTTGAATTCGACCTTTCCGCCGGAGCGAACCCGGCCGACGATGTGAACGAAGTCCATGAATAGCCAGGATGCGAAGCGCGTCCTCGAGACCGCCCTGATCTGCGCCAGCCAGCCGCTGCCATTGCGCGACATGCGTGTCCTGTTTGCCGACGAAATCGGCCCCGACACGCTGCGGTCGCTGCTCGACGAGCTGACGCGCGAATGGGAGGGCCGCGGCGTCGAGCTGGTGGCGCTGTCCACCGGCTGGCGTCTGCAAAGCCGCCCCGAGATGCGCGAGTACCTCGACCGCCTGAACCCCGAGAAGCCGCCGAAGTATTCGCGCGCCGTGATGGAGACGCTGGCGATCATCGCCTACCGTCAACCCGTGACGCGCGGCGATATCGAGGACATCCGCGGCGTGACCGTTGCCAGCCAGATCATCAAGCAGCTCGAGGACCGCGGCTGGGTCGAAGCCATCGGCTACCGCGAATCGCCCGGCCGGCCGGCGCTGCTCGCCACGACCCGCCAGTTTCTCGATGACCTGGGCCTCGCCAGTCTCGAGCAACTGCCCTTGCTCGCCGGGACGGCGGGCGAGGGCGAGCCGCTGACCAATCCGTTCGCCGAGCAGGCCTCGCTGCTTGATGTCGCGCTCGACCCGTCCGAATCTGCTTCGATATCCGCCACGCCCCCCTTGCCCGAAAAGCCTGCGGCAGACGCCGCCCCCATGGAACCCCACGCATGAACGCCAATCCAGAATCCTCGCCGCCGGACGCGCCGTCCGAAGCCGTTGAGGGGGGCGAGAGCCCCGCCAAACCGGTGCGGCGTCGTCGCACGGTGAAGGCGGCCGAACCCGCGGCCGAACCGGCGACCGTGATGGTGGCCGCCACCACGGAGGAAGAGCCCGCACCGAAGCCTAGGCGTCGCAAGACGCCAACGCCGGTGGCGGAACCCGAAGCCGACGTCCAACCCGCGCCGCCCGAGGTACCGCTGCCATCGGAACCGCAGCCGCGGCACGTTCGCATCGATCCGGTGCAACTGCGCGCGGCGCCGGTCGAAGTCGCCGAGCCGGTGCAAGGCGAGCCCGGCGCGGCCGAAGGGCAACCCGGTGAATCGGCAGATAGCGGGCCGCAGGACACGTCTGACGCTCCGCGCGGCCGTCGTCGCGGTCGCCGCGATCGTCATCGCAACGAACGGAACGAGTCACCCAACGGCGACGCGGTGGGCGAAGTGCGGGCCCAAGTGGCTGCGCCGGCGCAGCTGGGCGAGTTGTTTGCGCAGGTGCAGTCGGGTGAGTTCGATGTGATCGGCGAACCCGGGCCCGAGATTCAGCCCGAAGCGGCTCCGCCTGTCGAGTCGTCCGACGCGGCCGACGCCGCGGAGGCGAGCGAAGATCCCGGCGCGCCCAAGCGCGTGTTGCTGCCCGAGTCCGACGCGCCCAAGCTGCACAAGGTGCTTGCGCAATCGGGCATCGGGTCGCGCCGCGACATGGAGGACCTGATCGCCGACGGTCACGTCACTGTCAACGGCGAGCCGGCCCATGTCGGCCAGCGCGTGTCGTTCGGCGACCGCGTCACGGTCAATGGCAAGCCGGTCAAGCTGCGCATCGTGCCGCCGCCGCCGCGCATCATCGCGTACCACAAGCCGGTCGGCGAGATCGTCACGCACGACGATCCACAGAACCGCCCGACCGTGTTCCGCCGCCTGCCGCGGCTGCAGCAGGGCAAGTGGCAATCGGTCGGCCGGCTCGACATCAACACCGAAGGCCTGCTGCTGTTCACCAACTCCGGCGAGCTCGCGAACCAGCTGATGCACCCGCGTTTCGGCGTCGAGCGCGAGTACGCGGTGCGCCTGCTGGGCACGCTCTCGGCCGAGGACAAGGCCAAGCTGATTTCCGGTGTCGAGGTCGAGGGCCAGACCGCGAGCTTCCGCTCGATCGAAGAAGGCGGCGGCGATGGCGCGAACCATTGGGTGCGCGTCGTCATCACCGAAGGCCGCAACCGCGAGGTGCGCAAGCTGTTCGACACGGTCGGCATCACCGTGAGCCGGCTGATCCGGATCCGCTACGGCACCGTGGTGCTTCCGTTCGGCTTAAAGCGCGGCGTGTGGGTCGATCTCGAAGAAGGCGATGTGCGCGCGATCCGGCGTCTTGCCAGCGGCGGCGACGGTGCGCGCAACGACGACGGGGGACGCGGCAACAACGCGCCGCGTCAGGGCGGGCAGCAGCCGCGCAACGACCGCAACGAACGCGGCCGCCAGAACGAACGGCAGGGCGACCGCCAGCGTGGCGGCCGCGGCCGCGATCGCCAGCAGCGGCCGGCGGCCGTCGGCGGCGAACAGGCGCCGCCGCGCGAACTGGATCGCGGCAACGACCGCGATGGCGATTTCGACATGGACTTCGATCCGGCATCGATCCCGAACCCGCTCGAACAGACCTTCGACAAGCGCTTCGTGCAGAACCCGCGCAGCCCCGTCGGCGGGCGCGGCTTCCGCAACGGCGACGGCGGCGGATTCGGTGCTGGCGGAAGCGCCCCGACTCCGGCGAACCCGAAACGCGGCCCTGGCGCCGGTGGGCCGAAGCAGCCCGATCCGCTCCAGACCTCGCTCGGCGTGTTCGGCGCCGATGCGTTTCATCGCAAGAACCGCGGCGGTGGTGGAGGTGGCAATCGCGGTGGCAATCGCGGTGGCGGTGGCGGCGGAGGTTTCGGCGGTGGTGGTGGCGGGTATGGCGGTGGCGGTGGAGGCCGCAAGGGTCGTTGATCACAGCCGTGTCGCTTACGCACGTTACAATCTGAGGTTTTGCCCAGTATTCGACTCAGGAGAAAAAACATGGCCATCGAACGCACGCTTTCGATCATCAAACCCGACGCCGTCGCGAAGAACGTGATCGGTCAGATCTACGCCCGTTTTGAAGGCGCCGGCCTGAAGGTGGTCGCTGCCCGCATGGCGCACCTCTCCCGCGGCGAGGCCGAGGCCTTCTATGCGGTGCACAAGGCGCGGCCGTTCTTCAAGGACCTGGTCGATTTCATGATCTCGGGTCCGGTGATGATCCAGGCGCTCGAGGGCGAAGGCGCGATCCTGAAGAACCGCGACCTGATGGGCGCGACCGACCCGAAGAAGGCCGAGAAGGGCACGATCCGCGCCGACTTCGCCGACAGCATCGACGCGAACGCGGTGCACGGCTCCGACGCGGCCGAGACGGCGGCGATCGAGATCGCCTTCTTCTTCCCGGGGATGAACGTCTACAGCCGCTGACGTTCAAGGGCTGATGACCAACCTGCTGGAGTTCGACCGCGATGCGCTGGCTGCTTTCTGCGAGCAGCTCGGGGAGAAGCGCTTTCGCGCGACCCAGTTGTTCCGCTGGATTCACCATCGCGGCGCGGCCGACTTCGAGCAGATGTCCGACCTGGCCAAGTCGCTGCGCGAGAAGCTGGCCGGCCGGGCCGAGATCACCGCACTGCCGATCATCAGCGAGCAGGCGTCGAACGATGGCACGATCAAGTGGCTGTTCGATGTCGGCGCCGGCGATGCGGTCGAGACCGTGTTCATCCCCGAGACCGACCGCGGCACGCTGTGCGTGTCGTCCCAGGCCGGTTGCGCGGTTGGTTGCCGTTTCTGCTCGACCGGCCACCAGGGGTTCAGCCGCAACCTCACCACCGGCGAGATCATTGCCCAGGTCTGGTTCGCCGAGCACCACCTGCGCAAGCGCCTGAACCTGCCGGAAGGCCAACGCGCCATCAGCAACGTCGTGATGATGGGGATGGGCGAGCCGCTGCAGAACTACAGCGCGCTGGTGCCTGCGCTGCGCATGATGCTCGACGACCACGGCTATGGCCTGTCGCGCCGCCGTGTCACCGTCTCGACCTCCGGCGTGGTGCCGATGATCGACCGGCTGCGCGACGATTGTCCCGTGGCGCTCGCGGTCTCGCTTCACGCACCGACCGATGCGCTGCGCGACAACCTCGTGCCGTTGAACCGCAAGTACCCGCTGGCCGAACTGCTCGCGACTTGCAAGCACTACCTCGACAAGGCGCCGCGCGATTTCATCACCTTCGAGTACTGCATGCTCGATGGCGTGAACGACAGCGACGCTCAAGCGCACGAGCTGCTTGCGCTGGTCGCCGATGCGGGCGTGTCGTGCAAGTTCAACCTGATCCCGTTCAACCCATTCCCGGAATCTGGCCTGAAGCGCTCGCCCGATGCGCGCGTCACCGCGTTCCTGCGCGTGCTGCAGGACGGCGGCCTGATCGCCACGGTACGCAAGACCCGGGGCGATGACATCGACGCCGCCTGCGGCCAGCTGGCGGGCGAAGTACAGGACCGGACCCGCGCGAAGACGCGCATGACGCGCGCGCCGGTGCAACTGCACCGCAGCGATTCGGCCGCGGCTCAGGCGATCCGCGCCGGCCGACAGGAGACCCACACATGAGGCAGATGCGGGCGGCAGGCCACCGGGTCGCGCTGATGATGCTGATGGCTGCGCTGGGCGGCTGCGTGTCCCAGAGCCAAACCACCGACCGGGGCGTCGAGAGCAAGGACATCGTCACCGCCTCCGACGAGTCCGACGGCAGCAAGCGGTCCCGGGTGCGGATGGAGCTGGCGACCGGCTACTACGGTCGCGGCCAGATGACGACGGCGCTCGACCAGGTCAAGCTCGCGATCATTGCCGACCCGACCTTCGCCGAAGCCTTCAACATGCGCGGGCTGATCTACTCCAACCTGGGCGACGACAAGCTTGCCGAAGAGAGCTTCCGTCGCGCCTTGCAGCTCGCGCCGCAGGACCCCGATTCGATGCAGAACTTCGGCTACTTCCTGTGCCAGAAGAAGCGCTATGCCGAGGCGACTGCGATGTTCGACCAAGCCCTCGCGGTGCCGCGCTATCGGGATTCCGGGCGCACCTTGCTGACCAAGGGCGTGTGCCAGGCGTTCGCGGGTGATCTGGCCGGGTCGGAGGCGTCGTTGGTGCGCGCCTACTCGCTCGAGCCGGGCAACCCGTCGATCTCGGTCAATCTCTCAGAGGTCCTGTACCGGCGCGGCGATTTCGAGCGCGCGCGCTTCTACATCCGGCGCGTCAACGCGACGCCGACATTGCAAGGTGCGCAGACGCTGTGGCTCGCGGCGCGCATCGAGCAGCGCCTGGGCAACCGCACCGGCGCGCAGGAGCTGGGCGAGCAACTGCGCCAGCGTTTCCCCGATTCACGTGAGGCCGGGCTGTACGCGCGGGGCCAATTCGATGAGTGACGCGACAAGTTCGGTACCGGCCGCCGTGCCACCACGCCCGACCACGGCCGGCGGCATGCTGCGCCATGCGCGTCAGGCGCAGGGCCTGCACATCGCGGCGCTGGCCGCGGCGATCAAGGTCGTGCCGCGCAAGCTGGAGCTGCTCGAATCCGACCAGTTCGATCAGCTGCCCGACGCGACCTTCACCCGTGCGCTCGCGCAAACCGTGTGTCGCACGCTGAAGATCGACCCCGTGCCCATCCTCGCGCTGATGCCGCCGCCGCTCGGGCAGCACCGGTTGGAGCAGGTGGCCGAGGGGCTCAAGACGCCGTTTCACGAGCGCCCGGGGCGCCTCGAGCCGAGTGAGTGGGCCTCCGTGGCGATGCCTGCACTCGCGCTCGCGGCTCTGCTGCTGATCCTCGCCGCCGCCGTCTACCTGATGCCTGCCGGCTGGCTGCAATGGCCGCGCACATCCGCGTCGCCAGCAGCGAGCGCGCCGGTGGCTGCGTCGGCCGTCGTGACCGAAACGATGCCGATGCCGCCGACGATGCCCGCCAGCGCCTCGGCGCCCGCCGAGGAATCAGCCCCGCCCGCCGTGAGCGAGGCTGCTTCGGCGCCCAGCGTGCCCAGCGTGCCCGGCGTGCTGCAGCTGCGGCCGAACGAGGCTTCCTGGGTCGAAGTGATCGATGCGCATGGCAAGCCGCTGATCTCGCGCCTGGTGCAGCCGGGCGAAAGCGTGGGTCTGGACGGGGTCATGCCGTTCAAGGTGAGAATCGGCAACGCCAACGCGATGCAGGCGGTGTTTCGCGGTCAGCCGCTCGAACTTGGACCGTTCATCCGCGACAACATCGCCAAGCTGGAACTCAAGTAGAGCGCCACCATGAACGAGCTGAACGACTTCATCGAACCCGCCGTGCCCGCCGCGCACCGCTCGCGCCAGGCGCTCGTGCGCTGGGGCTCGCGCGTGGTCACGATCGGTGGCGGCGCACCGGTGCGCGTCCAGGCGATGACCAACACCGACACGGTCGATGCGATCGGTACCGCGATCCAGGTCAAGGAGCTCGCCATCGCGGGTTCGGAGATGGTGCGAATCACCGTCAACACGCCCGAAGCGGCAGCGCAGGTGCCCTACATCCGCGAGCAGCTCGACCGCATGGGCATCGACGTGCCGCTGATCGGCGACTTTCACTACAACGGCCACCGCCTGCTGACCGATTACCCGGCGTGTGCCGAAGCGCTCAGCAAGTACCGCATCAACCCCGGCAACGTTGGCAAGGGCGACAAGCACGACCGCCAGTTCGCGCAGATGGTCGAGGTCGCGGCGAAGTACGACAAGGCGGTGCGCATCGGCGTCAACTGGGGCAGCCTCGATCAGGAGCTGCTGACCGAGCTGATGGACGCCAACGCCCGGCTGCCCGAGCCGTTCGAGCCGCAGCAGATCATGTACCGCGCGATCCTCATGTCGGCGATCCAGTCGGCGCGGCGCGCCGAGAGCCTGGGCCTGCGCGGCGACCAGATCATCCTGTCGTGCAAAATGTCCGGCGTGCAAGATCTGATCAGCGTGTATCGGGCGCTCGCAAAGCGCTGTGACTACGCGCTCCACTTGGGCCTGACCGAAGCCGGCATGGGTACCAAGGGCACGGTCGCCTCGACCGCCGCGTTGGGCGTGCTGCTGCAGGAGGGCATCGGCGACACGATCCGCGTCTCGCTGACGCCGC
>JBDUAG010000506.1:0-3545 GCA_040004785.1 Burkholderiales bacterium
GTGCCGCCCATCGCGACGCTGGTTTCCAGGATGTCGGCGCCGAACAATTCGCAGCGGTGCAGTTGATCCGCGTCGTTGGCGTCGAACATGATCAGCGGATGCAGGTTGCCGTCACCGGCGTGGAAGACGTTGGCGCAGCGCAGGCCGTACTTCGTTTCCATCTCGGCAATCGCGAGCAGGATGTCGGCCAGGCGCTTGCGCGGGATGGTCGAATCCATGCACATGTAGTCCGGGCTCAGCCGGCCGGTCGCCGGGAAGGCGTTCTTGCGGCCGCTCCAGAATTTGAGCCGCTGCGCCTCGTCGGCGCTGACCGAGATGCGCGTTGCGCCGCTGCCTTGCAACACGGCTTCCATGCGGCCGATTTCTTCGGCCACCTCTTCCGGCGTGCCGTCGCTCTCGCACAGCAGGATCGCTGTGGCGCTGAGGTCGTAGCCGGCGTGCACGTAGTCTTCGACGGCGGCCGTCATCGGCTTGTCCATCATCTCCAGCCCGGCCGGGATGATGCCGGCAGCGATCACGTTGGCGACCGCGTCGCCGGCTTTTCGCATGTCGTCGAAGCTGGCCATGATGCAGCGCGCGAGCTGCGGCTTGGGCACGAGCTTGACGGTGACTTCGATCGTCACCGCGAGCATGCCTTCGCTGCCGACCAGCACCGTCATCAGGTCGAGCCCGGCGCAATCGAGCGCCTCGGAACCGAACTCGACCGCCGAACCATCGACCGTGAAGCCGCGCACCCGCAGCACGTTGTGCAGGGTCAGGCCGTACTTCAGGCAGTGCACGCCGCCGGAGTTCTCGGCCACGTTGCCGCCGATCGTGCAGGCGATCTGGCTGCTCGGGTCGGGCGCGTAATACAGGCCGTGCTTTGCTGCGGCTTCGCTGATCGCGAGGTTGCGCACACCGCACTGAACCCTGGCGGTACGCGCGGCCGGGTCGATGCTCAGGATCTTGTTGAACTTGGCCAGGCTCAGCGTCACGCCGAGCGGGTTCGGCAGCGCGCCGCCCGAGAGGCCGGTGCCGGCGCCGCGCGCGACCACCGGCACGTTCAGGCGGTGGCACTCGCGCAGGATGGCCGCGACCTGCGCCTCGGTCTCGGGCAGCGCCACGACCAGCGGCTGCTCGCGGTAGGCGGTCAGGCCGTCGCATTCGTAGGGGACCGTGTCTTCGCGATGCCACAGCAGCGCGTGCGCCGGCAGCAGCGGGGCCAGTGCGGCGACAACGACACGCTGGCGATCGGCGCGGACGCCGGCTGACACGACGGCCTCGGATGCGGGTGCGTTCAAGCGGCGTCCTTCGCGTACAGCACGTGGCGGTAAGAGGGGTGCTCCGGCGGCAGCCGGGGGTGATCGAACTCGCCCCGCAGGCTCAGGCCGATGCGCTTCATCACCGCGATCGACGGCGTGTTGCCGACCGCGGCGAACGACACGATCTGCAGCAGGCCGACCACCTCGAAGCCATGGCGCAAGGCCAGTGCCGCGCCTTCGGTCGCGTAGCCATGGCCCCAGGCAGCCCGCGCGAGCCGCCAGCCGATCTCGTGCGGTTGCGCCACGATGCCCGCCACCGGCAACTCGAACGGCACCTTCGCGCTGAGGCCGCAGAAGCCGGCAAAGCCCAACCCGGGCACGTCCAGCGCCCACAGGCCGAAGCCGTGTTCGGCGATGTGCGCGCCGACCCTGGCCGCGAACGCCTCGCTTTCCTCGCGCGTCAGGTGCTTGCTCATGTGCCGCATCACCTCGGGGTCGTCGCCCATCGCGGCGAAAGGCGCGCGGTCGGCGTCGGTCCAGGGGCGCAGGGTGACGCGTTCACCGCGCAAGACAGTGCCACTCACGTGTGACTCGGGAACACGGTCAGCACCCCGGTGTAGCCGTACAGGTTGGCGCGTGCGATCTCGCCCGCGGCGAAGAAGCCGACCAGCGGCACATCGCCCAGCGCATGCCGAATCAGCGCCAACTCGGCCGAAGGACCGCCGAAGTGAGCCCCGCCGCGACCCGCGCAGCTGACGTAGATCGCGCCGGCGATGCCGCTCGTCGGCAACCCATCGACCGCCGGCGCGTCGCGCAGCGCGAGTGCGGTGGCCAGCGGCAGCGTTTCGGGCTCGACCTCCTCACGCACTTCAGCGCAAATGCGCATCAGATCGCGGCGTGCCGCCTCGACGTTGCGAGCGCAGAACGCGAGCGGCGTGCCGAGCTCGGCCACGTCGCCGATCGCGACGCCGCGGCGGCCCGGGTCGAGGCCGATCAAATTCCGAACCCGCGTGTCGGCGCCGAACGCATCGCGCCTCGTGATGGCGTCGAAGGCGCTGCGGGTTGCGCTGCCTTCGGCCCCACTGTCGGCGCCGCCGAGCCCGACCAGCACCTGCCGCAGCCGCGGCAATGCAGCGCGCGGCTCGACGCCTTCGAGGCCGAGGTCGCGCAGCAGGCAATCGAGGGCCGGCTCGCCGTCGAGCGCGGTGATGACGTTGCGGTCGGCGGCCGTGATCAGCCGCTGCGGGCCGACCGGCTGGCAGCCCTGCGAGACGCGCGAGACCAATGCCACGTCGGCATCGAAGGCCACGCCCGAGAGGCCGCCCGAGAGCACGCCGTCGGCGATGTGCAGCGCGCGCGAGCGGGCCGAGGCGAGGCCACCGAACAGGTAGCCGGTGGCGGTGCGTGCGCTCATGTCGCGGATCAGCTCGGCCAGGTCGTCCGTCCCCGGGTCGGCGTGCACGTTCGCGCTGTGGGCGGCAAAGCCGCCGAGCCGGCGCGCGCCGGAGAAGACGCAGAAGTGTTCGCGCGGCAACTCGGCGAGCATCAGCGAGAGCGCGGGCTCGTCGAAGTATTCGACCCCGCCGGCCGCGATGCCGACACCGGTGGCGCCGACCCACGACACGCCGGGCCAGCGTCGTTGCACATCGGCGAGCAGCGCATCGGCCCGGGGCGCGAAGTGGTCGGTGAGGTAGAGCCAGCCCAGCGTCGGTGCCGTGGCGTGGCCGGGCCCGGAACGCTGCGCCTCGATCTGCGCGGCCGCCAGCGCCAACGCCATCGCGGCGTCGGGATGCGTGGCGTGGCCGTGGAGGAAGCGATTCATCGTGCGGTCCAGACTCAGCGGCGCGGGGCGGCCTTCTTGCGGGCTGCGGCTTTCTTGGGCGCGGCCTTCTTCGGAGCGGCCTGGGCCGGCGCCGCGCTCAGGCTGGTGGCCTTGCCGCTGTCCTTCATCGCGGTGGTCGCGAGCTCGGTGAACTGTTTCGTCAGCGCGCCCCACCACTGCATCGGATCGACGACACCCGGAGCCGCCGCATCCGTGGCGGGCTTGGCTTCGGGCGGCGGCTCGGCCACGGGCGCGGGGGCGACGACCGGCGAGGGCGATGCCGCGGGCGCTGCGGCCGGCATGCGGATCTGCAGCGATTCGCGCAGGCCGTCCATCTGCACGTTCATCGTCTTCAGCGTCGACAAGGTCATGCGCTGCACTTCGAGCGCCTGGATCGTCGCGCCCATCATCTTGGCGTTCTGTTCGAGCCAGAACTGCACCGTGCGCAACTCCTCGATGCGCTTCTCCAGCTCGGCCGGGTC
>JBDUAG010000507.1:0-3544 GCA_040004785.1 Burkholderiales bacterium
GCGGCTACCACGGCCTGGTCTACAACGCCGACGGCCGCTGCACCCACATGCCGTCACAGGAGACGATCAACCCGTCCGCCTGCGTGCGCAGTTTTCCGACGGCCGAGAAGCACCGCTTTGTCTGGGTCTGGCCCGGCGACCCGGCGCGCGCCGATGCGGCGCTGATCCCCGACCTGCACTGGAACGACGACCCGGCCTGGGCCGGCGACGGCAAGATGATCCGCGTCGCGTGCGATTACCGCCTCGTACTCGACAACCTGATGGACTTGACGCACGAGACTTTCGTGCACGGCTCCAGCATCGGCCAGCAGGCGGTGGCCGAGGCGCCGTTCGACGCGACGCACGGCGACCGCACCGCGACCGTTTCGCGCTGGATGGAGAACATCGACGCCCCGCCGTTCTGGGCCGGCCAGATCCGCCACGCGACGGGCTATGAAGGCAAGGTCGATCGGTGGCAGATCATCAAGTTCGAGGCGCCGGCCACGATCAACATCGATGTCGGCGTGGCGCAGACGGGCACCGGTGCGCCGCAGGGTGACCGCAGCCGCGGTGTGAACGGCTACGTGCTCAACACCATCACGCCCGAGACCGACACGAGCTGCCTCTACTTCTGGGCGTTCGCGCGCAACTACTGCCTCGGTGAGCAGCGCCTGACGCATGAGCTGCGCGAGGGCGTGGCGAGCATCTTCCGCGAGGACGAACTGATCCTGGAGGCGCAACAGCAGGCGATCGACGACCACCCCGGCTACAGCTTCTACAACCTCAACATCGACGCCGGCTCGATGTGGATGCGCCGGCTGATCGACAAGATGATCGCGGCCGAGAGCGGCGGCCCGGCCGCGTCGCGCGTGATCCCGCTGCGCTCGGTGGCGGGATGAGCGCCGTCGCGGACGCGGTGGTCGAGGCCGTGCCGAACGTCTCGCAGACCGTCAAGGCCCAGCTCGCACTGCGCGAGCTGATTCTCGGTGGCGAGTTGAAGGCCGGCACGCGCATCGCCGAACTGTGGCTCGTGGAGCGGCTGGGCGTGTCGCGCACGCCGGTGCGGTTGGCGCTGGTGCGGCTCGCCGAGGAAGGGCTGCTCGATGCGCTGCCCTCGGGCGGCTACGCGGTGAAGGACTTCTCCGAGGGCGACATCGTCGATGCGATCGAGCTGCGCGGCACGCTGGAAGGCCTGGCCGCGCGCCTCGCCGCCGAGCGCGGCGTGAGCCCGGTGGTGATGGCCGAAGCGCGCGATTGTCTGGAGCGCATCGACGCGGCGCTGGCCACCCCCGAGCTCACCGACGAGACCTTCTCCGTCTACGTGCAGCAGAACGCGCGCTTCCACGCGTTGCTGTCGGAGATGTCGGGCAGCGAGCTGGTGTCGCGTCAGCTCGAGAAGGCGAAGGCGCTGCCGTTCGCCTCGCCCAACGGTTTCGTGATGGCGCAGGCCGTCGGCCCGCACGCGCGCGACATCCTCGTCATCGCCCAGGGCCAGCACCACATGGTGATCGAGGCCATCGTGCAGCGCGAGGGCGGCCGCGCCGAGGCCCTGATGCGCGAACACGCGCGCATCGCGCGGCGCAATCTGCAGGAGGCGCTGCAAAGCCACAACACGCTGCAAATGGTGCCGGGCGCAAGCCTGATCCGGCGCTGCCCGGCACGCTGATCTCAAGGAACGACCCGATGCGCAACCCGCTGCAATGGCACCCCGCTGCCGTGCGTGCCCACCGCGACCTGAGCCCGACCGTGCGCGAATTCGAGATCCGCCCCGAAGGCGGGGTCCGGCCATGGACGGTCGGCAGCCACCTGAACGTGCAGGTGACGATCGCCGGCCGCGCCGAGACCCGCTCGTACTCGCTCGTCGGGTTGCCGGGTGATGCAGAGGTCTACCGCATCGCCGTCAAGCTGGCCGCACCGAGCCGCGGCGGCTCGCGCCACATGTGGTCGCTCGAGACCGGCGCCGAGCTGAACGTGGGCGAGCCGAACAACCATTTCGAGTTACCGTTGACCGCGAAGCAATACCTGCTGGTGGCCGGCGGCATCGGCATCACGCCTATCGTCGGCATGGCGCAGATGCTGAGCGCGCGCGGTGCCGACGTGCGCATGCTGTATGCGGCGCGCAGCGCGGCCGAGTTCGCGTTGAAGGACGTGCTGGACAGCGCGCTCGGTGAGCGCCTGCAGACCTTCGCCGACGACGCCGGCCAGCGCATCGCGTTCGCGGACGAGATCGCGCGGCTGCGCCCCGACGCGCTGCTGCTGATGTGCGGCCCGCTGCCTATGCTCGACGGGGTGCGCGCGGCCTGGGCGCAGACGGATCGCCCACCCGCCAACCTGCGCTTCGAGACCTTCGGCAACAGCGGCGCGGCCGCGAACGAGGCCTTCTGGGTGAAGCTGCCGCGCCATGGCGCCCTGCTGCAGGTGCCGGCCGATCGCACGCTGCTCGATGTGCTGAACGATGCCGGCATCGACACGCTGTTCGATTGCCGCCGCGGCGAATGCGGGCTGTGCGCCGTCGACGTGGTCGAGGCGCACGGCCGCATCGACCACCGCGACGTGTTCCTCAGTGCCCACGAGAAGCAGGCCAACCAGCGCCTGTGCGCCTGCGTGTCGCGGGTCAGCGGGGGTGGGCTCGTGCTGGATTCTGCCTATCGGCCGGACTGAGCCGCGCGGCTACAGTTGCGGCAGTTTGAACTGCCGCTCCCCGGAGACACCATGATCACGAAACGCCACGTTCTGAAGACCACCCTTGGGCTGATCGCTGTCGCGAGCGCGGCGACGACCTGGGCCGCGGACACCGGCCCGATCAAGATCGGCCTGATCCTGCCGATGACGGGCCAGTCCGCGTCCACCGGCCGGCAGATCGATGCCGCCGTGAAACTCTGGATGGCCCAGAACGGCAACAAGATCGCCGGCCGCACCGTCGAGGTCATCCTGAAGGACGACGGCGCTGTGCCCGACGCCACCAAGCGCATCGCGCAGGAGCTGATCGTCAACGACAAGGTCGCGGTGATCGCCGGCTTCGGCATCACGCCGACCGCGCTCGCGACCGCGCCGCTGGCGACGCAGAGCAAGACGCCGCTGGTCGTGATGGCCGCGGCCACGAGCAGCATCACCGAAGCCTCGCCGTACATCATCCGCACCAGCTTCACCTTGCCGCAGGTCACGATCGCCATCGCCGATTGGGCCGCGAAGAACAAGATCAAGAAAGCGGTGACGCTGGTCGCCGACTACGGCCCGGGCTTCGACGCCGAGAAGTTCTTCGACAGCCAGTTCCGCCTGAACGGTGGGCAGATCCTCGACAAGCTGCGCACGCCGCTCAAGGCACCTGATTTCGCGCCGGTGCTGCAGCGGGTCATCGACACCAAGCCCGATGCGCTGTTCGTCTTCCTGCCCTCGGGCCAGGGTGGGGCGTTCATGAAGCAGTTCGCCGAACGCGGCCTCGACAAGAGCGGCGTCCGGCTCATCGCCACCGGCGACGTGACCGACGACGACCAGCTCGCCGACATGGGTGACGTGGCGCTCGGCGTCGTCAACTCGCACCACTACTCGGCGGCGCACCCGTCGG
>JBDUAG010000508.1:0-3538 GCA_040004785.1 Burkholderiales bacterium
GGAAGCGCTTGCGCATCTCCATCACCGGCGCCATGTTCACTTCGTTGAACGTGGTCAGGATCGCGTTGGTCGATTGCGATTGCACCAAGCGTTCGGCGATGCGCGCGCGCAGGCGGCTCATCGGCACGCGCTGCTCGGGGCGATCGCCGAGCGCCTGCGCTGACGGCGCGGCGACACTGGGCAGCGCCGCCTTGGGTGCGGCAGCCACGACCGGCGCCGTCATCGCGACCGGCTTGGTGCTGGCCTCGATGGCACCGAGCACATCGCCCTTGGTCACTCGGCCGTCCTTGCCGGTGCCCGACACCGAGCCGGCAGGAATGCGGTTGTCCGCCATCAGCTTGGCGGCAGCAGGCATCGCGATACCGGCGGATGCCGCATCCGGCGTCGGCCCGGGAATCACACCGGGTGTCGCGCCCGGCGCGGGCACGGCGTCGGGCACGGCCTTCACGTCCAGCGGGCTGACGGCTTCCGTGCCCTCGGTGTCGATCTTTGCGATCACCTCGTCGGCGACGCACTGCTCGCCGTCGTTCTTCACGAGTTGCGCGAGCACGCCGGCCGCGGGCGCCGGCACTTCGAGCACGACCTTGTCGGTCTCGATCTCGACCAGGATCTCGTCCATCTCGACCCGCTCACCGGGGCGCTTCTTCCATTGCAGCAAGGTCGCCTCGGCGACGGATTCGGACAACTGTGGACACTTCACTTCTACGATGGCCATTTGAGTTCTCTGTATTTTTTGATGTGCGACGAACCGCAGCTTATTTGGTGAGCACGAAGCCCTTGAGCTTGCCGTAGGCCTGATCGAGCAGCGCCTTCTGCTGCTCCTGGTGCAGGTGGGCATAGCCCACCGCCGGCGAGGCCGAAGCCGGCCGGCCGGCGTAGCCGAGCTTCTGGCCGTCCGACATGTTCTCGTGGATGTAGTGCTGCACGAAGAACCAGGCACCCTGGTTCTGCGGCTCGTCCTGGCACCACACGACGTCGGTCAGGTTCGGATACTTCCGCAACTCGGCCGCGAACGCCTTGTGCGGGAACGGGTAGAGCTGCTCGACGCGAATCACCGCCACGTCGCCGTTCTTGCGCTCGGCGCGAGCGCGGATCAGGTCGTAATAGACCTTGCCCGAGCACGCGATCACGCGCTTGACCTTGTCGGCGTGCACGTCGGCGCTGACCTCGCCGATCACGGTCTTGAACTCGCCCTTGGTGAAGTCGGTCAGCGGCGAGCTCGCGTCCTTCGCGCGCAGCAGCGACTTCGGCGTCATGATGATCAGCGGCTTGCGGAACATGCGCACCATCTGGCGCCGCAGCACATGGAAGATCTGGCTCGCCGAGGTCGGCTGCACGATCTGCATGTTGTTGTCCGCCGCCAGCTGCATGAAGCGCTCGAGTCGAGCCGAGCTGTGCTCCGGGCCTTGGCCCTCGTACCCGTGCGGCAGCATCAGCGTGATGCCGTTGGCGCGGCCCCACTTCACCTCGCCGGACGCGATGAACTGGTCGATCACGACCTGCGCGCCGTTGACGAAGTCGCCGAACTGCGCCTCCCAGATCACCAGCGTGTTCGGCTCGGCCGAGGCATAGCCGTACTCGAAACCGAGCACCGCTTCCTCGGAGAGCAACGAGTCGATCACGACGAATGGCGCCTGGCCATCGGCCACGTGTTCGAGCGGCGTGTAGGTGCCGACGTCCCACTTCTCGCGGTTCTGGTCGTGCAGCACGGCGTGGCGGTGCGTGAACGTGCCGCGGCCCGAGTCTTCGCCCGACAGGCGCAGCGCGTAGCCGCTCGCGACCAGCGACGCGAACGCGAGGTGCTCGCCCATGCCCCAATCGACGTTGATCTCGCCGCGGCCCATCGCGCCGCGGTCGGCCAGCACCTTCTCGACCAGCGTGTGGACCTTGAAAGTGGACGGGACCGTCGTGATGCGCTCGGCCAGACGTTTGATCTCGGACATCGGCAGCGCGGTGTCGGCGGCATCCGTCCACTTCTTGCCGAGGAACGGCGCCCAATCAACAGCGTACTTGCTCTTGTAGTTGGTCAGCACCGGGTCGTAAGTGTTCTTGCCGGCATCCATCGCGGCGCGCAGCGCCTTCACCATCGAATCCGGGCCGTCGGCCGGCAGCACGCCTTGAGCGACCAGTTTCTCGCCGTAGAGCTTGCGCGTTCCGGGGTGCTGGGCGATCTTCTTGTACATCAGCGGCTGCGTCAGCGCCGGCGTGTCCTGCTCGTTGTGGCCGAGCTTGCGGAAGCAGACGATGTCGACGACCACATCCTTGTTGAACTCTTGCCGGTAGTCGAGCGCGAGCTGGGTGCACAGCACGACCGCTTCCGGGTCGTCGCCGTTCACGTGCAGCACCGGCGCTTCGATCATCTTGACCACGTCGGTGCAGTACAAGGTCGAGCGCGAATCGCGCGGATCGCTGGTCGTGAAGCCGATCTGGTTGTTGATGACGACATGAACCGTGCCGCCGGTGTAGTAGCCGCGCGTCTGCGCCAGTGCCAGCGTTTCCATCACCACGCCTTGTCCGGCGAAGGCCGCATCGCCGTGGACGATGATCGGCAGCACCGAGTCGCCTTCCTTGTCGCCGCGTCGGTCCAGGCGCGCCTTGACCGAGCCCTCGACGACCGGGTTCACGATCTCGAGGTGCGACGGGTTGAACGCCAGGCTCAGGTGGACCGGGCCGCCACTGGTCGTGATGTCGCTCGAGAAGCCCTGGTGGTACTTCACGTCGCCCGAGGGCAGGGCTTCGGGCGCGGTGTGATCGAACTCGGCGAACAGGTCCTTCGGCATCTTGCCGAGTGTGTTCACGAGCACGTTGAGGCGGCCGCGGTGGGCCATGCCGATGACGATTTCCTGCACGCCCTTGGCGCCGGCACGCTGCACGAGTTCGTCCATCGAGGCGATGAAGCTCTCGCCGCCTTCGAGCGAGAAGCGCTTCTGACCGACGTACTTGGTGTGCAGGTAGCGCTCCAGCCCTTCGGCCGCGGTGAGGCGGTCGAGGATGTGCTTCTTGACCTCCGCGCTGAAACTCGGCTTGGAGCGGATCGACTCCAGCCGCTCCTGCCACCAGCGTTTTTCGACCGGTTCGGTGATGTGCATGTACTCGGTGCCGATCGAGCCACAGTACGTTTCGCGCAGCGCCTGCACGATCTCGCGCAAGGTCATGTTCTCGGCAGTCGAGAAATAGGTGTTGGTGGCGCTGAACGGGATGTCCATGTCGGACTCGCTCAGGTCGTAGAACGCCGGCTCCAGTTCGGGAATCTTCGGCCGCTCCTGCCGCTTGAGCGGATCGAGATCCGCCCAGCGTGAACCGAGGAATCGATAGGCCGCGATCAGCGACTGAACGTGAACCTGTTTGCGCGCGATCGCGAGATCGGCACTCGATGCCTTGGAGCCGAAGGTGCCGGCCTTGGCGCGCTGCGCGAACGACTCGACGACCGGGGCGTGTGCCACATCGCGGGCATTCGAGCCATCGGCGGCCGGAACATGCTGAAGCGCGTCGAAGTACTTGCGCCAGTTGTCGGGCACCGAGCCCGGGTTGTCGAGGT
>JBDUAG010000509.1:0-3534 GCA_040004785.1 Burkholderiales bacterium
TCAACTTACGGCCGGACTCGCACCGGCAAGAGTGCGCCCATGCTGGGCGCACACGCAAAAAACCCCGCCGAAGCGGGGTTTTTCAGAGCGCGTGAGCCAGGAAGCTCAGGCAGCCGGCTTGGCAGCAGCGGCCTTGGCCTTCTTGGCGTGCTTCTTGGCGTGCTTCTTCATCGGAGCAGCTTCCTTCTTCATTTCGGTCTTGGCCATCGGAGCGGCCGGGGCGGCAGCGGCGGGAGCCGACGCTTGGGCGAAGGCGCCGAAGGAGAAGGTGGCGGCGATCAGGGCGGCGACGATTTTGTTCATGATGATTGTTCCTGCAGGGAATTGGACAAAGAGCTGATTGCTCGGGAATCTCAACGTGGCCTGCGGCCGGTTGGTTGACAAGAACTCGGCGAATCTCGCGCCAAAAACAGCGGCGCCGCCCCAACGTGGTGCACGGCGCCTGCCAGGGCGGCGTCAATCGAATCGCCCTTCGCGCAGCCACTTGGTCGCGACCCACTTCTCGCCCTCGATCACCGGCGCCCCGCCGTGCAGCGAGCGTGTCACCGGGTGCGGCCGGTCGTAGCTGAAGAAGACCGCGTTGCCCTTGATCGGGGCGACATCGAGCTGAACGTCCGGGAAGATCGTCTGGCCGCCCAGGGCGGGCGAGTTCAAGTAGCACACCAGCGAGGCCACGCGCTGGCCACCGCGCTTGAGGATCGTCGGCGTGCCGGCCTGATCGGGGTCGAAGTAGTCGTAGTGCGGCTTGTACTCGGCGCCCGGGCCGTAGCGCAGGACCTGCAGGCCTTCGCCGTTCTCGACCGGCCAGCTCATCAGCGCGGCGACGCGGGCTTCCAGCCGCGCGCACACGGGGTGCTCGCCGCGCTCGAAGAACATGCCCTGGCTCGTGCGCGCCTCGTTGACCTCGCTCGAGCCGGTCTGGGTCTGCACGGTCTCGGAGCGCGCCAGACGCACCCGCGCAAGCGCGACGATCTCATCGCATTCCTCGCCCGAGAGCAGGCCCGAGAACACGACGACGCGCGGGTTGAACATGCTCACCACGATGCCGACCTCGCGGTCACCCGCCCACACGACGCTGCGCGCGCCTTGCGGCAGCGGCTCGGGCACGGGCACCGGCGGCGGCACGCTGGCACGCTCGGCCCGCTTCTCGCCAAGGTAGCCGGTGAGCGTGGCCTCCAGCGCGGTAACCGCCGAGTCTTCGTTCCAGCCGCTCGCGATCATGGATTTCAGCACCACAT
The DNA here is from genome assembly GCA_040004785.1 of Burkholderiales bacterium. GTDB lineage: Bacteria > Pseudomonadota > Gammaproteobacteria > Burkholderiales > Burkholderiaceae_C > LMDS01. The sequence continues at coordinate 1,239 of JBDUAG010000509.1, forward strand.
CGGGCGGATGCCCGGCGGTGGCTTGCTCGATGATCCAGGCGCGCAATTCCTGTGTGACCGGCTGGTGATCGCTCATGCGCAAATTCTCTCTCAGGTGAGGCGGCGCCGGAACACGAAGCGGTCCGGATCGGAGGCGGCCGCATCGAACGCATAGCCCTCGGCATCGAACTTCTTCAACCCGGCCGGCGTCCTGGTCCGCTTCTTCACGGCGTGACGCGCCATCAAGCCACGAGCGCGCTTGGCGAAGAAGCTGATGATCTTGTACTGGCCGTTCTTCCAGTCCTCGAACACGCACTCGATGACGCGCGGGCGCAGCACGTTGCGCCGGTCGGCGGCGCGGAAATATTCTTGCGAGGCGAGGTTCACGATCACCGGCGTTGGGTCGGTGGCGATGCGTTCGTTCAGGTGCTCGGCGATCGTGTCGCCCCAGTAGGCATACAGATCCTTGCCGCGTGGATTGGCCAGCGCGGTGCCCATCTCGAGCCGGTACGGTTGCAGCCGATCGAGCGGCCGCAGCACGCCGTGCAGGCCGCTGAGGATCGCAACATGCTGCTGTGCCCAGACGAAGTCGGCGCGCGTCAGGCGCTTCGCATCGAGGCCACCGTACACGTCACCATCGAAGGCGAGCGCCGCGGGCTTGCTGTTGGCCGGCGTCATCTGCGGCGACCACGCCGCGTAGCGCTCGACGTTGAGCGTGGCGAGCGATTCCGACAGGTCCATCAGGCCGGCCACCTCAGCGGCACTGCGTTGCCTGAGCAGGTCGATCAGCTCGGCCGAGCGCGGCATGAACGCCGGCTCGGTCGCGAGCGCGGCCATGGCGGGCGGAGTGCGGGTGACGTAGTCGAGCGACTTGGCGGGGGAAAGCAGATACAGCATCCCGCGATTATCTCGATCAGCGGAAGTCGCGACTGCGCATGACCAGCCCTTGCAGCAGATCCGAGTGGTCGATCGCCTTCATCACCACCAGGTGCCTCACCGCGCGATCGCCCTCGCCCTGGCATTGCCAGCGGCCGAACAACGTGAGCAGCTTCGCGGCGAGCAGCGGCTTGCGCTGCGATTCCACGACCTTCGGCCAGACGATCGCGTTGACGGTGCCGGTATCGTCCTCGAGGGTGACGAACATCGTGCCTTTTCGCCGTGCCCGGCCGCTGGCGGTGCGTGACCAGGCCGCTGGCACGCGCCAAGCGACCGTCGGGGTAGCCGTTCAGCACCACCGCCGGCTGCACCCTGAAACGTGCGAGTTCGTCGCGCAGCAGTGCGAGCGGATGGCGCCGCAGCGTGAGGCCGACACCGCGGTAGTCGGCGACCATCTCTTCGGCCTCGCCGGGTGCAGGCAACTCGACCATGGCCTCGTCGACGCGCGTGGCGCGCAGCATCGTCGTCAATCGCGTGTCGATGCCGGCCACCGCCCACGCGGCCTGGTGGCGGTGGCCGGCCAGGGCCTTCATCGCATCGGCCTGTGCGAGTGATTGCAGGTCTTGCGCGCTCAGGGCGGCGCGGCGGGCGAGGTCTTCGGGGTTGCCGAACAGAGCCTCGCGGCGCGCCGCAACGATGCGCTTCATGCCGTCGTCCGACAAGCCACTGACGCGGTTCAGCCCGAGCCGCACCGCGCGCAGCGCAGTGTCTGCGACCGGCTCCAGCGTGCTCTCCACATCACTCGCCAGCACATCCACGGCACGCACTTCGACGCCGTGGGCGCGCGCGTCGCGAACCAGCTGCGCCGGCGCGTAGAAGCCCATCGGCTGGCTGTTCAGCAACGCCGCGAGAAAGGCGTCCGGGTGGTGGCACTTGATCCAGCTGCTCGCATACGCGAGTTGCGCAAAGCCGGCAGCGTGGCTCTCGGGAAAGCCGTATTCGCCGAAGCCCTGAATCTGCTTGAAGATGTCTTCGGCGAATTGGCGGGCGTAGCCCTTGTCGACCATGCGGTCCACAAGCCGGTCGTGGTAGCGGCTCAACCCGCCCTTGCGCTTCCAGGCGGCCATCGAGCGGCGCAACTCATCGGCTTCGCCCGGCGTGAAATCAGCCGCCAGCATCGCGATCTGCATGACCTGTTCCTGAAAGATCGGGACGCCCATGGTGCGCTCCAGCGCCTCGCGGATTTCTTCGCTGGGGTACTTGACCTGATCGGCAGGCAGCGCCCGGTTCTTCAGGTACGGGTGCACCATCCCGCCCTTGATGGGGCCGGGTCGCACGATCGCGACTTCGACGACCAGGTCGTAGTACTTGCGCGGTTGCAAGCGTGGCAGCATGCTCATCTGCGCGCGACTCTCGATCTGGAACACGCCGACGGTGTCGG
>JBDUAG010000058.1:0-11924 GCA_040004785.1 Burkholderiales bacterium
CGTTGGTGACGGGCCTGGCCAAGAAGGTGGTCGATGTGGTGCGTGCACCCATCGAAACCAAGGTGATCGAAGAGATCAAGAAGCCGCCACCACCCCCTGAGGTCGTGCTGCCGCCGCCGCCCAAGCTGGAAGCGCCGCCGCCGCCGTACATCCCCCCGCCCGAAGTCCAGATCGCCACGCCGCCTCCGCCGCAGCCGACGATCTCGGTGGCACCGTCGCCCACGCCGCCGCCGCCGACGGTCATGACGCCGTCGCCGCCGCCGGTTGCTGCCGCGCCGGCCCCTGCGCCCGCGCCAGCGGCTCCTGTCTCGGCATCGGTCGTGTGTCCGAACTACAGCACCGCGATGGGTGATGCCGCCTATCCGAGGGAAGCGATCAAGCAGGGCATCGAGAAGGGCGACGCGTTGATCCAGTTCACGCTGTCACCGAGCGGCGAAGTCAAGGACATCAAGGCGGTTCGCGCGTCGCATCCGATCTTTGCGCGCGCCAGCATGCGCGTCGTCGGCGAATACAAGTGCACCGGCCAGGGCCGTGAGGTCATCGTCCAGGTGCCGTTCGGCTACAAGATCGAGTGACCCGCGCGCTGGCGCGTCCGATTTCCAACATGCGAACCATGGTTCGCTCAAGATTCTTTATCAGGAGTTTCCAAGATGACCACCCGTTCCCTGATTCAGCGCTCGCACACGATGCTTGCCGCCTTCGCACTGGCCACCAGCCTGATCGCCGCTCCACACGTCGCCAACGCGCAAGCCTCGGCACCCGCCGCTGAAGCCTCGGCTGCGCCGGCCGCGGCCGCACCGGCGCCTGCCGCCGCACCCGCACCCATCGCCGACGCCACCACCACCAAGGAAACCGTCGACAACCCCTACGGCCTGGGCGCACTCTGGGCACAGGGCGACTTCGTTGCCCGGTTCGTGCTGGTGCTGCTGGTGCTGATGAGCCTGGGCAGCTGGTACATCCTGATCACCAAGCTCTACGAGAGCTTCAAGCTCTCCAACGAAGCCAGGGGCGTGCGCCAGAGCTTCTTCAAGTCCGCCAGCCTCAACGAAGGCGTGAAGAACCTCAAGGACGGTGGCGCCTTCCGCTTCATCGCCGAGAGCGGCATCCAGGCCGGGGACCACCACGAAGGCTCGTTGACCGACAACATCGACCGCAACACCTGGGTCACGCTGGGCGTGCAGCGCAGCGTCGACGACGTGCGCAACCGCCTGCAGGACGGCCTCGGCTTCCTCGCCACCGTCGGCTCCACCGCACCGTTCGTCGGTCTGTTCGGCACGGTCTGGGGCATCTATCACGCCCTGACGGCCATCGGCATCGCCGGCCAGGCCTCGATCGACAAGGTCGCCGGCCCGGTGGGTGAAGCGCTGATCATGACCGCCATCGGCCTGGCCGTCGCGGTGCCTGCGGTGCTCGGCTACAACTGGCTGGTGAGCCGCAACAAGGTCACGATGGAAGCCGTGCGCGGCTTCGGTACCGACCTGCACGGCATCCTGATGGGCGCCAAGATCGGCTCGGGCCGCTAAGAGCCCTTGCGTATCCCACAAAGGAAGCCGCCATGGCGATGAACATAGGGTCGGGCGGAGGCGACGAGGACGAAGTCGTTTCCGCCATCAACACCACCCCGCTGGTGGACGTGATGCTGGTGCTGCTGATCATCTTCCTGATCACCATCCCGGTCGTCACGCAGACGGTGCCGATGACCTTGCCCAAGGAAACCAATATCGCGCGCCAGACGAAGCCCGAGAACATCGAGATCTCGGTCAACAAGGATGGCGACGTGTTCTGGAACGCCCGCCTCGTGCCCGACAACGAGGCGCTGTTCCAGAAGCTGAAGACGATCGCGACCTTGACCCCGCAGCCCGAGATCCACATCCGTGGTGATGAGAAGGCGCGCTACGAGTCGATCGGTCGCGTGGTTTTCGCGTGCCAGCGCGCGGCGATCCAGAAGATCAGCTTCGTGACTGAACCGCCGCCCAAAGGCTAAGGATTCAACATGGCAATGAACGTAGGCGGCGGCAACAGTTCGGGCGAGCCCGAGCCGATGATGGACATCAACACCACGCCGCTCATCGATGTGATGCTGGTGCTCATCATCATGCTCATCATCACCATCCCGGTGCAACTGCATTCGGTCAACCTCAACATGCCGGCCGGCAATCCGCCGCCGCCCGTCAAGGAGCCGGTGGTGGTGACGATCGACGTGGATTTCGACGGCACCATCCTCTGGAACGGTGAGGCCTTGCCGACACGGCAGGCGTTGCAGGTCAAGCTGCACGATGCGGCGGTGCAACCCGATCAGCCCGAGGTGCACGTGCGCCCGAACAAGCTGGTCGAGTACAAGTACGTGGCCGAGGTGCTGGCCGAAGCGCAGCGCCTGGGCGTGTCCAAGCTGGGCATGGTGGGCAACGAGCAGTTTGTGAAGTGAGCATATGAACCGACTGACGAATCGGCTGATCGTGGCAGCGGCTGCCGCGCTGGTGTTCGGCGCGGCGCATGGTCAGGGCATGCGGCCGGAGCTCGGCAAGCCGATGCAGGCCGCGCAGGACATGATCAAGGCCGGCAAATACCGCGAGGCGCTGGCGAAGGTGCACGAGGCCGATGCCGTCGGCGGCAAGAGCGCGGCCGAGAACCTGCTGGTCGAGCGCATGCGGCTCGCCGCGGCCTCGGGCGCAGGCGATGCCGACACCGCGGCCAAGTCGTTCGAGACCGTCGGCCCGAGCGTGGGCGGCGTCGACAAGCTGCGCATGATCGAATCGATTGCCGGCACCTACTACCGCGCCAAGGAGTATTCGAAGGCGCAGCAGTGGTACCAGCGCTACTTCCGCGAGGGCGGCACGAACAGCGCGAACCGCACGCTGATGATCCAGACGCAATACCTGTCGGGCGACCTGGCCGGCGCGGCGAAGGAACTGATGGCCGACATCCAGGGCGCCGAGCGCAGTGGCGCCACGCCCAGCGAAGACCGCATCAACATGCTGATGAACGCGGCCATCAAGCAGAAGGATGTGGGGAGCGAAGCGTTCGCGCTCGAGCGGCTCGTGATGTACTACCCGAAGAAGGAGTACTGGGTGACGCTGCTGAGCCGTTTGCAACGCAAGCCCGGCTTCTCGGACCGGCTCGCACTCGACACCTACCGGCTCTCGCTCGCCACCGGCAGCATGACCGCGGGCGCCGATTTTTCGGAGATGGCGCAGCTTGCGCTGCAAGCCGGCTCGGGCGCGGAGGCGAAGCAGGTGGTGGACAAGGGATTCGCCGCCGGTGCGCTCGGCGTGGGCGCCGAGGCCGATCGCAGCAAGCGCCTGCGCGACCTGATCGTCAAGCGCACCGACGAAGCGAAGAAAACCGCCGCGGACGACGAGAAGGCTGCACTGGCCGCGAAGGACGGCAACGACCTCGTCACGATCGGCCTGAACCAGGTCTTCGAAGGCCAGAAGGCCAAGGGCCTGCAGCTGATGCAGCAGGGCATCGCGAAGGGCGGCCTGAAGCGCCCGGAGGATGCGAAGCTGCACCTCGCGATCGCACAACTGATCGCGGGTGAGGGCGCGAAGGCGCAAGCCACGCTGAAGACGGTGACCGGTGCCGACGGCACCGCTGATCTGGCGCGGCTGTGGTCGCTCTACGCGCGTCGCGCGAAGGGCTGACGCCGCAAGGGCTTACTTCGGCGCGAGGCGGATCGCGCCGTCGAGGCGAATCACCTCGCCATTCAGCATCTCGTTCGTGACGATCTGGTGCACCAGCTTGGCGTAATCCGCCGGCGTGCCCAGGCGGCTCGGGAAGGGCACGCTCGCGGCGAGCGAGTCCTGCACCTCCTGCGGCATCGTGAACATCATCGGCGTGCCGAAGATGCCGGGTGCGATCGTCATGTTGCGGATGCCGTTGCGCGCGAGGTCGCGCGCGATCGGCAAGGTCATGCCGACCACGCCACCTTTCGATGCCGAATACGCGGCCTGCCCGATCTGGCCGTCGTATGCAGCCACGCTGGCCGTCGAGATCAGCACGCCGCGCTCGCCAGTCGGCTCGGGTGCGTTCTTGCTCATCGCTTCGGCAGCGAGGCGGATCATGTTGAAGCTGCCGACCAGGTTCACCGTGATGACCTTGGCGAACAGGTGCAGCGCATGCGCGCCGTCCTTGCCGACGGTCTTGGCCGCGGGCGCGATGCCGGCGCAGTTGACGAGGCCGACCAGCTTGCCCATCGCGACGGCTTGCGCGATCGCGGCCTGGCCATCGGCCTCCTGGCTCACGTCGCATTTGACGAAGGCGGCCAGTGCGGCGCCGCCGAGTTCCCGCGCGAGCGCCTCGCCCTTGTCTGCCTGTAGGTCGGCGATCACGACCTTGCCGCCGTGCTGAACCAGCATGCGAGCCGTGCCTTCGCCCAGGCCCGAGGCGCCGCCGGTGACGATGAAGACCTTGCCTGCGATGTCCATTACTTCAACGCCTCCAGCGCGCGTGTGGTGATTTCGTCGACGCTGCCGGTGCCGCTGATCTTGCGGTAGCGGGGCGCGTCGGCCGCGCCGGTGGCGGACCAGTTCGAGTAGTAGGCGACGAGTGGCCGAGTCTGGTCCTTGTAGACCTGCAGGCGGTTGCGCACCGTCGATTCCTCATCGTCGACGCGCTGGATCAGGTCTTCGCCGGAGACGTCGTCCTTGCCCGCCGCCTTCGGCGGGTTGAACTTGACGTGGTAGGTGCGGCCCGAGGCCACATGCACGCGGCGACCGCTCATGCGCTCGATGATGGATTCGTCGGGAACGTCGATCTCGAGCACGATGTCGAGTTTGACGCCGGCGGTCTTCATCGCGTCGGCCTGCGGGATGGTGCGCGGGAAGCCATCGAACAGGAAGCCGTTGACGCAATCTGGCTGCGTGATGCGCTCCTTGACGAGGCCAATGATGATGTCGTCACCGACCAGCGCGCCTGAATCCATCACCTTCTTCGCGGCCACGCCGAGCGGCGTGCCGGCCTTCACCGCGGCACGCAGCATGTCGCCGGTCGAGATCTGCGGGATCGAGAATTGCTTACAGATGAAGTTGGCCTGGGTCCCCTTGCCAGCGCCAGGCGGGCCCAACAGGATCAGTCTCATGGGTGTCCTCGTTCTCGTCGTTTTGTGTGCGCGTGCGCGGCCGCTGCACGCGCGAATCGAGTCGAGAATAACATGCGTACCCCGTCGCGAAGCTGACGGCAAAACAACCACCGCGCGCGACCGAATTCAGGCGAACAAGGCGCGCACGCGCGCCAGATCCTCGGGCGTGTCCACTCCCGGGCCGGGCCGGGTGTCGCTGATGTGCACGGCGATGCGGTGGCCGTGCCAGAGCACGCGCAGCTGCTCCAGCGCCTCGATGGTCTCGATCGGGCTGATGGCCAACATCGGAAAGCGCCGCAGAAAGCCGGCCTGGTACGCATACAGCCCCATGTGGCGCAGTGGGGCGAGCGCAGGCGGCAGCGGGCTCGTGCCTGCCGCGCGCGCATCACGCCACCAGGGAATGGCGGCGCGCGAAAAGTAAAGCGCCCGCCCACCGGCATCGAGCACGACCTTCACGACGTTGGTGTTGTCGAGGTCGGCCAGCGTGTCGATGGCGTGGGCCGCAGTGCTCATCACGCACTCGGGATGCTGTGCGAGCGACTCGGCGCAGGCATCGATCAGCCCCGGGTCGATCAGCGGCTCGTCACCCTGGACGTTGACGACAAGGTCGTCGCCATCGAGGCCGAGCAACTCGCAGGCCTCGGCGAGGCGGTCGCTGCCGGTCGGATGATCGTCGCGCGTCAGCAGCGCGCTGACGCCATGTGCGGCGCAGGCGCTCACGATGTCGGCGTGGTCGGCCGCGACGACGACGCGCAGTGCGCCGGACAGCGCTGCGCGGCGCGCCACGCGCACGATCATCGGCACGCCGGCGATGTCGGCCAGCGGCTTGCCGGGCAGGCGGCTGGACGCCATCCGCGCCGGCACGAGCACCGTGAAGTTCATGGTGTGGGTGGAGCGGCAGGCGCGTCCAGTGAGCGGGCCTCGGCTTCAAGCATCACCGGGATGCCGTCGCGCACCGGAAACGCCAGGCCGTCGGCGCGGCAGACCAGCTCGACCTGCTCCTGCATCGGCGGCCGCAGGTGTTCGAGCGGGCCCTTGCAGATCGGGCAGACGAGCAGGTCAAGCAATCGCGTTTCCATGGGGCGGAGTTCCGGGCGGTGGCAGCAGTGCGAACAGCGCGGCATCGAACGCCGCGTCGAGTGCGAAGTCTAGCGGCGCGACCCAGACCCGCACCGAGCCCATGCGCGCGGTGTCGAGCTTGATCGCGTCCTTTTCGGTGACGATCACGTCGGGCGTGTCGGCGGGCCAGGGCAGCGTGGCGTAGTCGTGGTGGTCGGGCAGCGGCAGGGCGTCGATGGTGAGGCCTTGCTCGCGCAGCATCGCGAAGTAGCGCTCGGGCCGCGCCACGCCAGCGGCGGCAAGGACGCGGCGGCCGCGCAGCGCGAGAAGCGTCTCGATCGACGCGGGTTGGCCTTGCCACCACGACGCGAGCCTGACGGCGCCAGACAACGCCCGACGCCCGAGGGTTCCAGGCAGCGGCGTCGATGCCGCGGGCGCGTTGTAGACGACAACGCTGCGCGGCGGGGTGGTGCTCGGCAAGGTCTCTCGCAACGGCCCGGCCGGCAGCAACCAGCCGTTGCCGGCGCCGCGTTCGTCGAACACCAGCACCTGCACGCAGCGGGCGAGGCGCAGGTGTTGCAGGCCGTCGTCACTGACGATCACATCGGTCGCCGGATGCAGGCGCAGCAAATGCTCGGCGGCGGCCGCCCGATCACGGCCCACCACCACCGGCGCGCCGGTGCGCAGCCGCAGCAGCAGCGGCTCGTCGCCACAGTCGGAGGCGCGGGTGGTGGGTGTCACGTCGAGCACCTGAGCGGTGGCGGCGCCGTAGCCGCGCGACACAATGCCCGGCGAGTGGCCGCGCAGGCGCAGCGTCTCGATGAGTGCCATCACGACCGGCGTCTTCCCCGCGCCGCCGGCGATCAGGTTGCCGACGACGATCACCGGCGCGGCCACCGAAACCGATCTCAGCGCTCCGATGCGGTACAGCGCGCGCCGCAACGCAGTGATCGCGGCGAACAGCATGGCCACCGGCCACAGCGCACAGGCGAGAGCACCGCGCGACAACCAGGCCTGCTGCAGCCGGCCCGCCGCCCCGAGCGATTCGGGCGAGGTCAAGGCCTTACTGGCCCTCGGCTCCCGCCGATGTCTGGGTCGCGAAGGTCAGGTGCGGCAGGTTGGCGCGCCGCGCCGCGTCCATCACGTTGATCACGGTCTGGTGCGCGGCGGTCGCGTCGGCGGAGACGATCACGACCATGTCGGGCGAGCCGGCGGCGGCGCTCGCGAGTTCGGCGGAGAGCAGCTCGACGCTGCGGCCCTCGACGGGTTTGCGGTTCACCGTGTAGCGGCCGTCGGCCGAGACCGAGACGATGATCTCTTTCGGCCGATCACGTGCCTTGTCGGAGTTGGCCACCGGCAGCGTGATCTGCAGCTCGGTGAACTTCGAATAGGTGGTCGAGAGCATCAGGAAGATGAGCACGACCAGCAGCACATCGATGAACGGGATCAGGTTGATCTCGGGATCTTCGAGTCGCGGCTTGCGGAAGTTGATTGCCATGACGGGGCCTCAGCTGCTCTGACGACGCTCGACGACGAAGCGCATCAGGTGCGGCACGAGGCGGTCGGCGGCCTGCTCCATGTCGAGCGTGTAGCTGTCCACCAGGCCGCGGAAGTAGCGATAGAACATCAGCGACGGGATCGCGATCATCAGGCCGAACGCGGTGTTGTACAGCGCCACCGAAATCCCATGCGCGAGCAACGCCGGGTTGCCGCCGGTCGGTGCCTGCGAGCCGAAGATCTCGATCATGCCGATGACCGTGCCCATCAGGCCCAGCAGCGGCGCGGCGGACGCGATCGTGCCGAGCGTGTTGAGGTAGCGCTCGAGCTTGTGCACGGCAGCGCGGCCGGCCGACTCGAAGGCGCCGCGCAGCGCGTTCTCGCTGGTGCGCGGCTCGGCGATGATGGCGCGCAGGCCGGTCGCGAGCACCTTGCCGAGCACGGAGTTGTCGGCGAGCTTGTTCACGACGTCGGCGGCCGGCAGGCTGGCGCGCGTGACCGAGATGACTTCATCGAGCAAGCGCGCCGGCGCCACACGTGCCCGGCGCAGGCTGGCGAAGCGTTCGACGACAAGGGTGAGTGCAGCAATGGAGCACAGAAGCAGAGGCCAGATCGGCCAGCCGGCGGCTTGTATGATCGAAAACAATCGGGCCCTTTCGGTGGCTCGCCGCGGCGAGTCGGGGTTTTCAGGTCGCGCGATTATGGCCCTCAAAAATCGTGGCGGCGCGCGCCGTGCTGCACATCGTTGCGGCGACGCGATCCGAACGGCGCGGCGCTGTCTTCAGGCATCCACCGTCGGTGTGGATAACTTTGTGGGCAACCCGGCGCAACGCGTCGCAAAGCCTTGAAACGACGCGGTCTGCAACAGATTGCTCAAACTTTAAGCAGGCAAAAATCATTGAAAATCAACAGCTTGCACGATTGTGACGGGCGCGTGACAGGCAACATGCGTGTTTGCGCCTTGTGTGGCGGGCTTGTGGAGTTCCGGGCCCGCGCCAGTGTTGGATCTGCCGGTGTTTGAGTCGCCCGTGATCAGCTCGCGACGCTCGGTCTGGAGTGTCGCGGCCCTGGTGCACGAGGTCGCCGATCTGGCGGCAAGCATCGGAGCTTGCACAGTGCGCGGCGAGATCTCGGGCTTTTCGCGCGCTGCGAGCGGCCATTGCTACTTCAACCTGAAGGATGCCGACGGCGGCATCGCGCTGATCCGCTGCGCGATGTTCCGTCGCGCGGCCAACCTGCTTGGGTTTGCCGCGGCCGATGGCCAACTGGTGGAGGTTCGCGGTCGGCTCGGGGTCTACGAGCCACGCGGCGAGCTGCAGTTCGTCGCCGAAGCGATGCAGCGCGCCGGCGCCGGTGCGCTCTACGAGCAGTTCCTGCGTCTCAAGGCAAGTCTCGAAGCCGAAGGGCTGTTCGATGCGGCTCGCAAACGGGAGTTGCCGGCGTATCCGCGCGCGGTCGGCGTCGTCACCTCGCTGGGCGCCGCGGCGCTGCATGACGTGTTGACAGCGTTCGCGCGGCGTGCGCCGCAGGTGAGCGTCGTCGTCTATCCGAGCCTGGTGCAGGGCGGCGACGCCCCGGCGCAGCTGGCCGCAGCGATTGCGCTGGCCTCGCGCCGCGCCGAGGTCGATGTGCTGATCGTGTGCCGTGGCGGTGGCTCGCTCGAGGACCTCTGGGCCTTCAACGACGAGCGCGTTGTGCGCGCGATCTGCGCTGCCGGCATGCCGGTGGTCAGCGGCGTCGGCCACGAGACCGACATCACGCTGGCGGACTTCGCCGCCGATCTGCGGGCGCCGACACCCACCGCAGCGGCCGAGCTGGTCGCGCCGACGCGAGAGGCGTGTCTTCAGGCGTTGCAGGCCCATGCGGGATCGATGAGCCGGCGGATGCATGAGGTGATCGACCAGAACGCGCAACGCCTGGACCGTGCGGCGCTTCGGCTGGCGCGGCCGGCGCAAGGCGTTCATCGCCAGGCCGAACGTCTGACGCGGCTGGCGCACCGGCTCGCCAGCCACGCGCCGCGCGCGGTGCAGGCACAGCGCTCGCGCCTCGAACACGCTCAGGGCGAGCTGCAGCATCGCATCGCGATGCGCATGGCGGCGGAGCGCCAACGCGTGGTGGCGCTCGACGCGCGGCTGCTCGCGCTCGACCCGAGCAGAGTGCTGGCGCGTGGCTACGCGTGGCTTACCGACGCTGACGGGCAGGCCGTCGTTTCGGCGCAGAAGATCAGCGCCGGGCAAGCGCTACAGGCGGTGCTGCACGATGGCACGGCCGAGGTCCAGGTGACGCGGGTGCGCGGTCGGACAGGCGACTGAGGCGCTGTCAGCCGATGCCGCGAGCCGTGACGGCGCGCCGTCAAGCTGCCTACAATGACTTGATCCCCCCACTACCCGGAAGAGGTCCACGATGGAACACACGCTGCCCGCACTGCCTTACGCCCTCGATGCGCTCGCGCCCGCCCTGAGCAAGGAAACGCTCGAGTACCACTATGGAAAGCACCACAACGCTTACGTCGTGAACCTGAACAATCTGCAGAAGGGCACCGAGTTCGAGGGCATGACGCTCGAAGCCATCGTCAAGAAGGCGACCGGCGGCGTCTACAACAACGCCGCACAGATCTGGAACCACACGTTCTTCTGGAGTTGCATGAAGCCAGCCGGTGGCGGCGAGCCCAAGGGTGCGCTGGCCGCGGCGATCACCGCGAAGTGGGGCAGCTATGCCGCCTTCAAGGAAGCGTTCACGAAGAGCGCGGTCGGCAACTTCGGCTCCGGCTGGACGTTTCTGGTGAAGAAGGCCGACGGCAGCGTCGATATCGTCAACATGGGCGCGGCCGGCACGCCCCTGACCACCGCCGACAAGGCGCTGCTGACGATCGACGTGTGGGAACACGCCTACTACATCGACTACCGCAACCTGCGTCCGAAGTGGGTCGAGAGCTTCCTGACCTCGCTCGTCAATTGGAGCTTTGCGGAGGCGAACTTCGCGTAAACCGCGCGCGGCATTAAGAAGCCGGTCACTGACCGGCTTTTTCACTTCTTGAACGGTTCGCCCTGGAACTTGCTGCCGGACTTGATGCCGCGCTTCTCGAACCAGCCGACGTTCATCTCGAGCACAAAGCGCACCGGCTTGGTCGAGCAGTGGCTCTCCAGCGTCTGCGGCTTCATGTCGTCGATGTTGGCGACGGTGCCGGTGTCGTCGATGAACGCCACCGACAGCGGCAGCAGCGTGTTCTTCATCCAGAAGCATTGCTGGCTGGGTTCGTCGAAGACGAACAGCATGCCGTCGTTGGTGCCCATGGTCTTGCGGAACATCAGCCCGGTGGACAACTGCTCGGGCGTCTGCGCGACCATGACCTGCAACACATGCATGCCGGTGCTCAGGCGGATCGCCGGAAGCTGCTGCGGTGCATCCTCCGCGATCGCAAGGCCGCTGGCCAGCGTCAGCAGCAGCGCGGCGGCGCGTGTCTTGAGAGAAGTCATGTTGGCGCGCGGTAGAAGTGAGGCATCGATTATCAACGCCTGACGCGCCGCCATCGGCCGACAAGACCATCGGCATAGAATCGAAATCCGGGTCCGGATCACCCCCGATCGCTCACCCATCCCTCACCCTACGGCGCGGAGTCCCATCCCCATGTACCAGCACATCAAGGTGCCCGAAGCCGGGCAGAAGATCACCGTCAACGCGGACTATTCGCTCAACGTGCCCGACCAACCGATCATCCCGTTCATCGAGGGCGATGGCACCGGTGCCGACATCACGCCGGTGATGATCAAGGTGGTCGACGCGGCGGTGGCCAAGGCCTACGGTGGCAAGAAGAAGATTCACTGGATGGAGGTCTTCGCGGGCGAGAAGTCGACCAGGGTCTACGGCCCGGACGTGTGGCTGCCGCCCGAGACGCTCGCCGCGGTGAAGGACTACGTGGTCTCGATCAAGGGCCCGCTCACCACGCCAGTGGGCGGCGGCATCCGCTCGCTGAACGTCGCGCTGCGCCAGGAGCTCGACCTGTATGTGTGCCTGCGCCCGATCCAGTATTTCGCCGGCGTACCGTCACCGGTCAAGGAGCCGGCCAAGACCAACATGGTGATCTTCCGCGAGAACTCGGAGGACATCTACGCCGGCATCGAGTTCGAGTCGGGCAGTGACAAGGCGAAGAAGCTGATCAAGTTCCTGATCGAGGAGATGGGCGTCAGGAAGATCCGCTTTCCGAACACCTCGGGCATCGGCATCAAACCGGTCTCGAGCGAAGGCACCGAGCGCCTGGTGCGCAAGGCGATCCAGTACGCGATCGACAACG
>JBDUAG010000510.1:0-3532 GCA_040004785.1 Burkholderiales bacterium
GAAGCGCAAGGTGGCTTCGTACTTCACCGTGTTGTCGGCGAAGCTGGCGCGCTCGCGGTCCATGTCGACGGTGTTGCGGTCTAGGTTGGTCTGGCTCGGTGCGGCGTAGTTCAGTGTGCTGAAGCTGGCGCCATCGACGCTGGCGTTGCCGGTGATGTGGCCGGGCTGGCTCGCGGCCAGCGTGGCCGCGGGTTGCATGCTGCCGGTCGCGTTCCGCAAGGCCTGCGCGAAGTTCATGTCTCGCGCCACGTAGCCCGGTGTGTCGGCGTTGGCGATGTTGCTGGCGATGAGGCGCTGGCGCTCCGAGCGCAGGTTCAAGGCCTGGGCCTGAAAGTCGAGCGCATCGGTGAGTCGATTGAGCATGGCGGCCCTCGCAGGGATGGAACTGTGACGGCATTGTTGTGGCGCCCCCACGCAAACATAAGTGTGAATAGAGGGCGCTTTGCCGGTCAGTTCGCAGCAAGGCGCTGGCTCGGCATCACTACAGTGCAGGGCATGAAACTCGCCGTTGCCCTTGCCTGCCGGGCCGCTGTCACGCTGCTGCTCGCGCTTGCCGGGCCGCTGGCCGTGGCGCAGGCGCAAGGAATCGCCACCGAGCTCGAACAACAGGTGCGCGAGCTGGCGCTGAGCGGCGCGACACCGGGTGCGGTCGGTGCGCCGCGCGTCGAGGTCAGCGTCGGGCAGCTCGATCCGCGGCTGCGGCTGGCGCCCTGCTCGCACGTCGAGCCCTACCTGCCCGACGGCATGCGGATGTGGGGCAAAAGCCGCATCGGCTTGCGCTGCACGCAGGGTACGGCCAAATGGAATGTCTACCTGCCGATCACGGTGCGCGTGTTCGGCAACGCGCTGGTCGCACGCAACGGCGTCTCGGCCGGCGCCGTGCTCACGGCGGAAGACCTGGCTCAGGGCGAGGTCGATCTGGCCGAAGACAACTCGCCAGCCCTGGCCAACGCCAGCCTCGCGGTCGGTCGCACGGTCACGCACGCCCTCAAGGCCGGCCAGAGCCTGCGCCAGTCGCACCTGAAGGCGCGCCAGTGGTTCGCCGCCGGCGAGACCGTGACGGTGCTGGCGCAGGGCGACGGCTTCAGCGTCGCCGGCGAGGCCCAGGCCCTGAGCCCCGGTGTCGAGGGCCAGCCGGTGCGTGTTCGCACTGAAAGTGGGCGAGTACTGACCGGGCTGCCGGTGGGCGAGCGCCGGGTCGAACTCCCTTTGTGAACAATTTCATCTTTGGCGCTCCCGAAAAGCCCTAAAGTCGCCAGGCGACAGACCGATACAACGTGCATTGAATGGTCAGAGCCCCCGCTCAGGCCCCGGAGAGCACCATGAAGATCGGCAACCCCGCAGACAAGCCCGCCCCCGCAACGACGCCGGCCGCCAGCCACGCCGCGAACGGCCACGCGCCGGCAGCCAACGCGAGCGCGATTCCGGCCACCGCCGACGCGAGCGCGAAGATTGAACTGTCGAGCGTCGCGGCCACGCTGCTGTCCAGCGGCGCGACGCCCGAATTCGACACCGAGAAGGTCGATCGCATCTCGAAGTCGATCGAAGACGGCTCGTTCAAGATCAACCCCGAGGCGATCGCCGACAAGCTGATCGCCAACGCGCACGAAGTGCTGGCCAAAGTCCAATCCTGATCCCGACGTCACGAATCCTGCGAGCGCACTCCGCAATGTCCCAACCTGATACCGAACTCGAATCCGTGCTGGCCAGCGTCGAAAATCGGCTGACCGCTCTGGGCGACGCGCTGTGCGAGCGCGACAGCGCCGCCATCGACCTCCACGCCACGGAACTGCACCGCGCACTCGCTACCGCGGTCGAACACTTCGCGAAAGCAGCGCGCGCTGGCTCGGTGCCGCGGGCCCTGCGCCACCGCCTGGCGAGTGCCGGCGGCGAGGTCGCCGCACAACGCGAATCGCTGGCCCGCGCCACCGCCGCGCTCGATCGTGCGATCGATGTGCTGATGCCGCGTGACAGCACGCTCTATTCGACCTTCGGCGCCGGCGAGCGCAGCAACCGCGGCGGCGCCATTCAGGCCTGACCTGTTCAGGCGTGATTCAGCCGGGCACCGCGCGCCCGACCCACAGGTCGCGCGCCATCTGCACACACGCTTCGCGCCCGCTGTAGTAGCCGGGCAGCGAGTTGATCTCCCGGTATCCCAAGCGTTGGTAGAAGGCCCGCGCATCGGCGCTGCTCACGCGCGTCTCGAGGCAGACCCGCCCGATGCCGGCGACCAGCGCCGACTGCTCCAGCCAGCCCACCAGCGCCCCGCCGATGCCCTCGCGTGTGCGTTCGGCGCGCACCGCCAGCAGCAGCAGGTGCGCTTCATCGTCGTGGTACTTCATGATGCCGAAGCCCAGCGGCTCGACCGCGCCCTGCGCGACCACCACGTTCGTCGCCCGGTCGCGGATGCTGCGCAGCACGCGCGGCGTGGTCCAGCTCCAGCCGAGGCCCCGCTCGATGCGATCACGCGAGAGCTGCGCAATCATCAGTGCGTCATCGCGGGTGGCCAGGCGCAGCGTGCAGGTCGGGGGCATGGTCGACAGCGCCTCGGCGCCTATTTCACCGTCACGTCGTAGACGATCGTCTGCACCGCCGGCTCGAGCCGGCGCGGGCGCCGCAGCTCGAAGCTCAGCTTGACGCTGCCCGCCACCTCGGGCTTGAGGCGCCACATCATCGTTCCGCCGGCTTCCGAGTCGTCGGCGAAGATCGAGGAGCGCTCGAAGCTGGAGCCGAGCAAGGTCAACACCCCCGGCTTCATATCGACGAGCGACCACTCGCGGCCGGCCGTGACCCGTATCGGCAGGCTCACCACCAGCGTCTGCCCGCGATCGATCGTGACGCTCGCTCCGGCGTTCGCCTCGGTGATCTTGACCGTGGGGTGCCCTGGGCTGCCGACAACGGGTGGCGGAGGCGGCGGCTGTTTCGGCGGCTCGGTCGTGGAGCAGGCGGCGAGCAGGGCGGCGGCAAGGGTTATGCCGCTCCAGGCGCGCAGGGTCAAGGGCATGGGATCGGTCTCCGGGGTCACTTCAAATCAATACGGGCTGAATCGCCCGGCACCCCATACAGCGCGGCGAGCGTCGCGGTGTCGGAGCTCATGGCAAAGGGTATCAAAGTTTGAGGCCGCGCTATGCTCGGACTCTCATGGCCGCGCTGCACATCACCGACATCGAATCCGCCATCAACTGGTGGCGCGAACGATCGCCTTCGCCCGACGGGATCACCGCGTGCCCCGAGGTGCGCGCGCTCGGCACCGTCTACGCGCTGATGGTGTACTACCACGAGGTCGAATGCGATGAAGCGACCATGCCCGCCAAGGCGCGCGATGCCTGGCTCGCGTGGTATGCCAGCACGCCCGACGCACCTTGCATCGCAATCTGTTCGACCAGCCAGGGCGACGACATCTGCAAGGGTTGCGGCCGCACCTTCGACGAGGTCCAGCACTGGCCATCGATGACGCCGACCGAGAAGCGCGCGACGTGGCGCCGCATCACGATGGAAGGCACGGCCTGGCGCTTCAACAAGTACGCGGAGC
>JBDUAG010000059.1:0-11903 GCA_040004785.1 Burkholderiales bacterium
ATCTCGGCACCGACGCCAGCGAAGGCGGCCTGCGCGAGATCCTGATCGTGATGGAGGAACTCGGCCGCGCCTCCTGCCCGGTGCCGCTTCAATACGCCGCGCTGCTGAATCTTGCCGGCGTGGACGCAGCGCCGCTCGCCGCGATGCGCGAGGGCGGCGCTCGGATCGCACTCGCGTTCGCGCAAAACGACGGCGACGCCGCCGCCGGCAGGCTGCGCTGCGAAGGTACCGCCGTCAGCGGCGAGGTTTCCTTTGTCGAGGGTGCGTCCGCCGCCACCCACTTCGCACTGCTGGTACCCGGCGCGGCGATCGCGTTCGTGGAGGCCGGTGCCGACGGCGTCGCCATCGAGGCCACGCCGGCCATGGGCACGCAGGGCCTGTCGCGCGTGCGCCTGGACCGCGCTGCCGCGACGCTGGTCGAACTGGCACCGGACACGCTCGCCGACCTGATCGCGGTCTCGCACCTCGCACACACCGGCCGTGCCGTCGGCGCCGCGACACGTGCGTTCGAGATGGCGGTCGAGTACGCGAAGGAGCGCCGCCAGTTCGGCCAGCCGATCGGCCGCTTCCAGGCGATCCAGCACAAGCTCGCCAATGCCTACATCGCGCTGCAGGGCGTGCAGCTGACCGCGCGCAATGCCGCGCACCAGCACGACGTGCAGGCGCCGGCCTGGCGCCTGTTCGGGGCGGCTGCGGCGGTGCTGGCCGGCACCACGCTGCGCACCGTGTCGCTCGAAACGCAGCATGCGTTCGGCGCGATCGGCTACAGCGAGGAGCACGAGGCGCCGCGCCATTTCAAGCAGGTCCATCTCGACGTCCTGCGCCACGGCGGCGCGCGCCGCGCCCGTGCCGAGCTCGCGGCCTGGTACCTCGACGGCCCACCCGACCAGCCGGCCCGCACCATGCCCGAGTACGACCTGGGTCCGGCTGGCAATGCGTTCCGCCACGAGGTGCGGGCCTGGCTCGACGTGCACTGGTCGGACGAACGCAAGGCCGCGCACGAGAAGCTCTCGTTCAAGGAACGCGAATACGACCGCGCGTTCGCGCGCGATCTCGGCCGCACCGGCTGGATCGGCCTGGCCTGGCCAGAACGCTTCGGCGGCCAGGGGCGCAGCGCGTTCGAGCAACTTGCGTTCATCGAGGAGATGGAGCGCGCCGAGGCGCCGCGCGCCGGCGCGCCGGTTCAGGCCGCAATGCTGCAGGTCTACGGCACGCCCGAACAGCAGGCCCACTATCTGCCCGAGATCCTGCGCGGAGAGGCGATCTACGGCATGGGCTACAGCGAGCCGGATTCGGGTTCCGACCTGGCCTCGATGCGCACGCGCGCGGTGCGGGACGGCGACAAATGGGTCATCAACGGCCAGAAGATCTGGACCACGACCTACTGGGGCGACTACATGTTGCTCGCGACGCGCACCGACCCCGACGCGAAGCCGACGCATGCCGGCCTCAGCATGTTCATCGTGCCGATGGACAGCCCGGGCATCACGGTGAAGACCTCGACGACGATGTACGGCGGCGCCTTCGCGAACGTCTTCTACGACAACCTGCGCCTGCCGGCCGACGCCATGGTCGGCGAGGTTAACGCGGGCTGGAAGGTGCTGACCGGCGCGCTCGCGACCGAGCGTGGGTTCATCGGTGGCGGCATCGTGATGAAGGTGGCGCGCTCGTTCGAGCTGCTGTGCGCGCACGTCCGCACGGCCGAGGCCGACGGCCGGCCGCTGCGCGACGACCCGCTGGTGCGCGAACGCATCGCCACGCTGGCCGCAGAGATCGAGGCTGGCCGCCAGATGATGATGCACTGTGCCGCACAGGTCGACGGCGGCGAGACCCCGCCCGGCGACGCCGCGGCCAGCAAGGTCTATTCGGGCGAACTGATGGAGCGCTTCGGCGAGGTCGCGCTCGACATCCTCGGCATGCAGGCCACGTTGGGCGAAGGCAGCCCCGGCGCGATCCTGCGCGGGCGCATCGAGCAGAACCTGCGCCATTCGCTGATGTGGGTGATCAGCATCGGCACCAACGAGATCCAGCGCAGCCTGATCGCGCAGCGCGGGCTCGGGCTGCCGCGCTGAGCGCCCCTCAGGCGATGCCGGCCGCCGGCGGCGACTGCTGCGCCTCGAGGTAGCGGTTAAGCGACTCGAGGTGCGTCGTCATCTCGGCGGTCGCCTCTTCCACGTTGCGCGCGCGCAGGTGCTTGAGGATGCGGCGCCGTACGCCGATCACGTCGTCACGCGGCTGCGGGCTGACCTTGACCAGCAGCGTGCGCACGATTTCCGACAGCGAATCGAGCAACATCACGATCACCTCGTTGTGCGTCGCCCGCGCCAGCACGCGATAGAACTCGGTGATGTAGGCGTTGCGGCGCGAGAAGTCGCCGAGCGTCGTCAGCCGCGCCGATTCCTCGATGTCGCGCTCGATCGCATCGAGGTCGGCCTCGGTGGCGCGCTCGCAAGCGAGCCGGATCGCCACGCCCGACAGCAGGATGCGCGCCTCGGTGATGCTCGCGCTCGGGATCTGGCCCAGCAGCACCATGTCGCGCACCGCCTGGGCGACGACGTTCGAATCGCTGCGCCGGATGAACGAGCCGCCGCCCATGCCCTGCTGGCAATGGATGATGCCGGCCACCTCCAGGCTGCGCAGTGCCTCGCGGATCGCGGTGCGGCTGACGCCGAACTGCTCGCACATCTCGCGCTCGGGCGGCAGCCGGTCGCCCGGCGCGAGCGTGCCGGCGGCGACGGCGCGGCGCACCTGGTCGCAGACCTCCTCGAACGCGCGCCGTTGGCGCACCGGCACGAACTGCGTCGGCGGCGGCGCGCGCCTGGTTTCGACCTTCTGCAACTGCAGACCCTGGGCTTGCTCTCGCATCGACGCTCCCGGTTGGATAGGTAATTCTACGAGTTCAACGGTTGAACCATAGATGTATTATTGTCATACCTTACCGGCATCGGCGCGCACATGAAGGATTCGAATCGTGAAAACCATTGAGACCGAAGTGCTCGTGATCGGCGCCGGTCCGGTGGGCCTTGCGCTGGCCGGCGATCTCGGCTGGCGCGGCCGCCACTGCGAGGTGATCGAGCGATCTGACGGCGCCATCTACCAGCCGAAGATGGACGGCGTCGGCGTGCGCACCATGGAGTTCTGCCGGCGCTGGGGCATCGTTGCCGACGTCGAGGCGAGTCCCTACGTGCGCTCGTACCCGCAGGACAACATCTATCTGACCGCGCTGAACGGTTTCGAACTCGGCCGCGAGCCGTTCCCCTCGGCGCAGGACGAGAAGCCATCGAAGTTCAGCCCGCAGAAGCGCGAACGCTGCCCGCAGAACATGTTCGACCCCATCCTGCAGCGCTTCGCCGCGTCGTGGCCGACGGTCACGGTCAACTACGGCCACAGGCTGCTATCGTTCTCGCAGGACGAAACCGGTGTTGAGGCAATGGTCGAACGCCTCTCCGACGGCGAGCGGCTCGGCTACCGCGCGCGCTACATCGTCGGCTGCGACGGCGCGCGCAGCGGCGTGCGCGACACGCTCGGCATCGACGCCGGCGGCCGCGGCGTGCTCACCTACCCGACCAACGTGATCCTCGAGTGCGCCGACCTGAACGCGCTGCACGACAAGCCGCCCGGCTATCGCTACATCTTCGTCGGCCCGGAAGGCACATGGGCGACGCTGGTCGCCATCAACGGCGCCGAGCGCTGGCGCTTCTCGATCGTCGGCGGCCCCACCGCGCGCGAGCTCAGCCACGACGACATCCGGGCGCTCGCAGCCCGCGCGATGGGCCGGCCCTTCGACTTCGAGATCCTGAGCGTGGTGGCCTGGCAGCGCCAGGAACTGATCGCGAACCGCTACCGGGAGCGCCGCGGCTTCATCGCCGGCGACGCCGCTCACGTAATGTCGCCGACCGGCGGCTTCGGCATGAACACCGGCCTGCAGGACACGGTCGACCTGTCGTGGAAGCTCTCCGCGGTGATCGAGGGCTGGGGCGGCGAAGGCCTGCTCGCGTCCTACGGCATCGAGCGCAGGCCGGTCGGCGAGCGCAACGTGCTGGAGGCCAGCGGCAACCTGGCACGCATGCTCTCGCCCGGCGCCAATCCCGACCTGCTGGACGACACGCCGGCCGCGGCGCAAACGCGCGAGCGCGTCGGTGCCGCGCTCACGCAGGCCATGAAGCGCGAGTGGTACTCGGCCAACATCCACCTCGGTTACCGCTACCTCGCGTCGCCGATCTGCGTCTACGCCGATGCCGAGGATCCTGCGCAACAGCAGGCCGAATGGAACGACGCGAGCAACTACCGCCCGAGCAGCCGCGTCGGCTGCCGTGCGCCGCACGTCTGGCTGGCCGATGGGCGCTCCACGCTCGACCTGTTCGGACGCGGCTACGTCGTCGTCGCTGCGCCGGGCGCAGGCGGCGAACTGGCCGCACTGGCGGAAGCCGCAGCGCGGCTCGGCATGCCGCTCACGATCGAGGCGCCGGCCGAGGCCGCAGTGCGCGACGCCTATGAACGCCGCTTCGTTCTGGTCCGACCGGACGGCCATGTCGCCTGGCGGTCGGACGGCGCGCCGGCCGACGCCGAGGCCCTGGTCCGCACCGTGGCCGGACGCATCTGAACCGAAAGGATCCGCCGATGAAGTCACCCTCCCCTGCAGCCCTCCCTCCCCCCGTCGACGTGATCGTGATCGGCGCCGGCATGGCCGGCCACTGCGCGGCACTCGAAGCGGCCCAATCGGGGGCGGCCGTGCTGCTGCTCGAAAAGTCGGCGCACTACGGCGGCAGCACCGCGATGTGCGGTGGTGCGTTCGCGTTTGCCGGCACCGACGTGCAGCTCGCCCACGGCATCGCCGACAGCGCCGAGATCCTCGAGGAGGACCTGATGGTGGCGGGAAAGCACCGCAACGACCGCGCACTGGTGCATGTCTACGCGCAGCGCCAGCACGAGGCCTACCGCTGGCTGCAGGGGCTGGGCGTGCCGTTCGAGCAGGTCTCGCTGAGCGGCGCGCAGTCGGTGCCGCGCAACCACGGTACCGATCCAGTCCACGTGCTCGAAACACTGCATGCGCAGGGCCTGCGCGCCGGCATGGCCTACCGCGCCCGCGCCGGCGTTGCACGGCTGCTGACCGCAGGCGACTTCGAACACCGGGAGGTGGTCGGCGTCGAACTCGCGAGCGGCGAGCACTTCGGGGCCCGTGGCGGCGTGGTGATCGCGACCGGCGGCTTCTCGCGCGCGCCCGACATGGTCGAGCGATTCGCGCCGCACTTGCGCAACGCCAAGCCGATGGGCGGCGAAGGCAACACCGGCGACGGCCTGCGCATGGCCTGGGCGCTCGGCGCCGACCTGGTCGACATGGGCTTCGCGAAGGGCACCTTCGGCGCGCCGCTGGCCGAGGCCACGCCCGGCCACGAACACACGGTGCCGCGCATCCTCTCGGCCATGTACCGCGGCGCGATCGTCGTCAACGCGCAGGGACGGCGTTTCGTCGACGAGTCGGTCTCGTACAAGACGATCGGCGACCGCTGCCTCGAGCAGCAGGACGCGCGCGCGTTCCAAATCTTCGACCAGCAGGTGATGGACCAGGCGGCATCGTTGCCGACGGTGGTCGACTTCAAGGCCGCGCTGGCGGCCGGCGTGCTGCTGCAGGCCGACACGCTCGATGCGCTGGCCGCCAGGCTCGGCATCGATGCGGCCGGCCTGGCGGGCACGATCGCGACCTACAACGCGGCCTGCAACGGCCAGCGCCCGGACGAGTTCGGTCGCACCTCGCTCAGCACCGGCTACGGCCGGCCGACGCGCGTCGAACGCGCGCCGTTCTACGGCCTCGCCTGCACCACCGGGCTGACCTCGACCTACTGCGGCCTGCACACCGACACCTCGGCGCGAGTGCTCGATGTCTACGGCCATGCGATCCCCGGCCTGTACGCCACCGGCGAGGTGATGGGCGGCTTCCACGGCGAGACCTACATGAGCGGCTCCTCGCTGGCCAAGGGTTGCATCTTCGGCCGCATCGCCGCCGCCGATGCGATCGCGCGCGCGCGCAGCAAGATCAACAGCAACATCAAGGAGGTCGCATGAAGCTCGCCGTGTTCGACAACCACCGGGTCGGCGTCGTCGAGGGCGACACGCTCTACGACGTGAGCTCGGCGGTACCCGAGGCCAGCCCGCAATGGCCGCCGGTCTACATGTCGCGCCTGATCGCCGATTGGGACGCGCGCCGGCCGCAGATCGAGGCCGCGCGCCGCGCCGCCGTCGGCGTTCCCGTGTCCTCGGTGTCGCTGCTCGCGCCGAACCCGTGCCCGGTGCACGTGTTCGCGGCGCCGGTCAACTATGCCAAGCACGTGGGCGAGATCGGCGCACGCTCGGTCAGCTCGGGCAAGTCGCCCAACGAGATGTGCTTCTTCATGAAGGCGACCTCGTCGATCGTCGGCGCGGGCGGCGCCATCGTGCTGCCGAAGGATTCGGCACGCCGTTTCGACCACGAGTCCGAACTCGCGGTGGTCATCGGCCGCACCGCACACCACGTGCCGCGCGAACACGCGATGGACCATGTGTTCGGCTACGCCTGCCTGATGGACCTGACGATGCGCATCGAGCCCGGCATCCCGCAGGAAGAGCGCGTGACACGCAAGTCGTTCGAGACCTTCACGCCGTTCGGCCCCTGGCTCGTCACCGCCGACGAGGTGACCAACCCGCACGACCTGCGCAACCGGCTGTGGGTCAACGACGAGTTGCGCCAGGACGCGCGCACCCGTTCGCTGATCGTCGACATCCCCGGCCTGATCGAGATGATCTCGTCGGTCTGCACGCTGTACCCCGGCGACGTGATCGCCACCGGCACGCCCGAAGGCGTCGGCCCGATCGAGGCCGGCGACACCGTGCGCATCGAGATCGAGCACGTCGGCACGATGAGCCTGCCGGTTCGCCATGCGGAGGCGTATGCGCCGCGCCGCTTCTGAGGCGCGCCGCGCCTTCTGCGCGGCCGCAGCCGCACTCGGCCTCGCGCTGTGCATCGGCGCCGCGCCGGCCGCGGCGCAGGGCTTCCCGAACAAACCGGTGCGCATCGTCGTGCCGTTCCCGCCGGGCGGCGGCGTCGACGTGCTGATCCGCGCGGTCGCCGCCGAGCTGTCGGCGCGCTGGGGCCAGCCGGTGGTCATCGACAACCGCGCCGGCGCCGGCGGACTGATCGGCGCGCAGGCGGTCGCCACCGCCGCGCCGGACGGCTACACGCTGCTCGCCACGATCAACCAGACGATCACGTCGAACCGCTTCCTCTACAAGAGCCTGCCCTACGACCCGGACAGGAGCTTCGCGCCGGTCTCGCTGATGGTCGGCAGCGACCAGTTGCTGGTCGCGAACCCGGCCTTGCCCGCCAATGACCTGCGCGGCCTCGTCGCGCTCGCGCGCAGCGGGCAGTCACCGCTGGCCTATGGCTCGTTCGGCAGCGGCAGCCAGCCGCACCTGCTGTACGAACTGCTGAAGACGCAGGAGAAGCTGGACATCACGCACATCCCGTACAAGGGCATCGCGCCCGCGATGACGGCGGTGGTGGGCGGCGAGATCCAGCTGTCGACCGGCAGCGCCGGCGTGGCCGGCGAACTGCTGCGCGCGGGGAAGCTGAAGGCGCTCGCGGTCGCGGGCAAACATCGTTCGGCGCAGTTCCCCGAGGTGCCGACCACGGCCGAACAAGGCTGGCCGAACCTGCTCGCGCCGACCTGGTACGCATTGCTCGCACCCGCCGGCACACCGAAGGCGCTGGTCGACCAGTTCGCCGCCGCGGTGCAGGCGGTGCTGACGCAGCCCGCGTTCGCCGAGCGCCATGCGCGTTCCAAGGGGCTGGAGGTGATCGCCGGCGGACCGGCCGAACTCGCGGCGGCGATCCGCGAGGACGTCGCGCTGACCGGCGCAATGGCCGCAGCCGCCCGTGTGCAACCCGAATGACCGATCGGAGGACGACATGAATCCTGCCACTGCAACGGCCTCGTCCACGCCGGCCGGCGCGCCGGATTTCGACGCGGCCGGCAACCTCGACCAGCTGTACGCGATGCTCGACGCGATCCAGGTCAAGAACGGCTGGAACAAGCCGACACCTTCGCTGTACCCGCAGCCGAAGCAGCGATTCGACGGCGCGCGCTGGCGCTATGCGGATGCACGCGCCGCGCTGCACGCGGCCGGCCGCCTGGTCGGCACCGAATGGGCCGAGCGGCGCAACCTGATCCTGGCCAACCCGGTCGCCGGCAACGACTACCCGACCGTGACGACGCTGGTCGCCGCCTACCAGATGGTCAAGGGCGGAGAGACCGCGCGCAGCCACCGCCACACGCCGAACGCAATGCGCGTGGTGGTTGAGGCCGATACCGACACCTTCACCATCGTCGACGGCGCCAAGGTGCCGATGCTGCACGGCGACGTGCTGCTGACGCCGAACTGGAGCTACCACGGCCACAGCAACGAGAGCACACGCGAGGCCTACTGGATCGACATCCTCGATGCGCCGCTGGTGCAGGCGCTGGGGCCGATGTTCTTCGAGCATCACCCGGAGCAGGTCGAGGCGGCCGACCGCATCGAGCCCGCCTCGCCGATGCGCTTCGCCTACGCCGACTACCTGCCGCGCCTGCTCGCGACCGCGCCGGTGGCGCCAGGCCTGCGCCAGCTCGAACTCGGCGCCGGGCGCATCGAAAGCTTCGACCGCATCGCCACGCGGCTCGACGCCGGCGCCGACTGGGCCTGCGGCAAGAGCACCGCGAGCCGCATCCTGCTGGTGATCGATGGACGCGGCAGCTCGACGATAGGTGACCAGCGCTTCGACTGGGCACGCGGCGACGTGCTCGCGGTGCCGAGCTGGATGGAGCACGCGCACCACGCCGAAGACGACGCCGTGATCGTCTGCGTCTCCGACGCGCCGATGCTGCGCGCGCTGCGCTGGCTGCGCGGCCCGACCGCCGGATGAACCGGGCGTGCCGATGAGCCAGTCCGCGATCCGCGCCACCTACATGCGCGGCGGCACCAGCAAGGGCGTGTTCTTCGCCCTGGACGATCTGCCCGCGCCCGCGCGCGTCCCCGGCCCCGCGCGCGACCGCCTGCTGCTGCGCGTGATCGGCAGCCCGGACCCGTACGCCAAGCACACCGACGGCATGGGCGGCGCGACCTCGAGCACCAGCAAGGTCGTGATCGCGCAGCGCAGCGCGCGCGCCGATTGCGATGTCGAGTTTCTGTTCGGCGCCGTCGCGATCGACGCGCCGCTGATCGACTGGAGCGGCAACTGCGGCAACCTCACGGCGGCGGTCGGGCCGTTCGCGATCGCGCGCGAGTTGATCTCCGCGCCGGCCGATGGCGCAGCGGTAGTGCGGATCTGGCAGGCCAATCTGGGCAAGCTCATCCTGGCGCGCGTGCCGATGCGCGGTGGTCAGGTGATCGAGACCGGCGACTTCGAACTCGATGGCCTGCCGTTCCCATCGGCACCGATCGAGCTCGAGTTCCTCGACGCGGGGGGCGACGGCGAAACGGGGGCGATGTTTCCGAGCGGCGCAGTGATCGACCGGCTCGACCTGCCCGGGATCGGTGCGATCGATGCAACCCTGATCAATGCCGGCAACCCGACGGTGTTCGTCGCCGCTTCGGCGCTCGGTCTCACCGGCACCGAACACCAGGCCCGGGTCAACACTGACCGGGACCTGCTGGCGCGCTGTGAGGCGCTGCGCGCGCAGGCCGCGGTGCGCATGGGCCTGGCCGACACCGTGGCCCAGGCCAGCGCCGAACGGCCGGCCACGCCCAAGCTCTGCTTCGTCGCACCGCCCGCGGCCTATCGCGCTTCGAGCGGCAAGGCGGTTGCCGCCGATCACGTGGACCTGCTCGCGCGCATCCTTTCGATGGGCCAGCTGCACCACGCGATGACCGGCACCGGTGCCGTCGCGATCGCTGCGGCGGCCGCGGTGCCCGGCACCGTGGTCGCGCGCGCCATCGGCCGCCCCATGCAAGCCGAGACGCTGCGCTTCGGCCATCCGTCGGGCGTGTTCTCGCTGCGGGCGACCGCGAGCGAGTCGGCGCGAGGCTGGCAGGTCGAGTCGGTCGTGCTGTGGCGCAGCGCGCGCCGCCTGATGGACGGCCAGGTGTTCGTGCCGACCGAAGATTCCCCGACATGACGGGACAAACCAGGAGACTGCGATGAACATGAAAGACGCCTACTCGGTCGAGCGCATGGCCGATCGCATGCAGATCCAGGACGTGATGTACCGCTGGTGCCGTGCCGTGGACCGGCTCGACTTCGAAGGGATCCGCGCCGTGTTCCATCCGGACGCAACCGACACCCACGGCCCGTACGACGGCGGCGTGGAAGGTCTGATCGACTGGATCCGCGAGCGCCACCTGGCGATCCCGTTCTCGATGCATGCGATCAGCAACATCCTGATCGAATTCGCATCGGCCGACCTTGCGCTGGTCGAGACCTACGTGCGCACGATCCAGCAGTACCCGCCGGAGGCGAAGGCCGCGCTGGCGCAACTGGCCGGCGGCCGCGAGGGCGCGGCCGGCGCCGGCGTCGACCTGTTCACCGGCTCGCGCTACGCCGACCGCTTCGAACGCCGCGATGGCGAATGGCGCATCGCCCGGCGCACGCTGATCCACGACTGGAAGCAGCTCGTCGAGGTTTCACCCAACGCGCCGAAGACCCTCGACCACTGGGTCAAGGGCACGCGCAGCCGGCAGGACTTCGTCTACCGGGAACGCGCCGCCATGGGGATCGCATGATGCGCGCCGCGCCACTCAGCGCCGGCGCCGCGTTCCGCGCGGCCATGGCCGACGAGGCACCGCTGCAGATCGTCGGCACCATCAACGCCAACCATGCCCTGCTCGCGCAGCGCGCCGGCTACCGCGCGGTATGCGTCTCCGGCGGCGGCGTCGCTGCCGGCTCGCTGGGCATGCCCGACCTGGGCATCAACACCCTCGACGACGTATTAACCGACGTGCGAAAACGTCTACCCCGCGATCCGGCGCGACGGCACGCAGAAGAACGTGCTAGACACCATGCAGACGCGCGAGGAACTCTACGAGCGCATCGGCTACCACGCGTACGAGACCCGCATCGATGCGCTGTTCAAGGCCGGGGGCGGCTGACCGATCAGCGTTCGCGCTCGCGCAGCCGCACCAGCGCCGCCTGTACCAGCGGCAAATGGTCGTTGCCGAAGTACATGTCTTCTCCGCCGACGAAGATCGTCGGCGAGCCGTAGCCGCCGCGGGCGATCAGCTCGTCGGTGTTCGCGCGCGATGCATCCTTGACCGCAGGGTCGGCGATCGCCGCCAGCAGCGCATCGGCGTCCACACCGGCGGCTGCGCAGACGCGCCGCACGCCGTCGTCCTGGGAGATGTCGACGTCGTCGCGAAAGTAGGCCTCGAATGCCGCCCGCGCGAAGTCCGGCAGCCGGCCTTCGCACTGTTGACCGGAAACACGCTGAGCGGATGCGGCGTGATCTCCACGCCCGACCAGCGCGCCCAATCGCGCAGGCTCTTCTTCGCGTAGGCGGCCTTGGCCGGCACGCTGCGCTGGCGCGACGCGTAGACGGTTGGGTTGATCGTGTTGAACACGCCGCCGACCATGAATGGCCGCCGGCGAATCCGGGCGTCCAGCGATGCGGCCAAGGGCTGGATGTTGTGGAAGGCGAGGTAGGTCCAGGGACTGGAGCAGTCGAAGAAGAACTCGATTTCGGGCGTGGGCGTCATCGTGTTGCCCTCATGTCGGGCCGGCGCCGAACAGGTGCTTGCGCGCCTCCTCGTCCATCGCCGGCGCGTCGCTCTTCAATTCCTTGCCGACCGCCAGGCCGCGCTGCACCGCGGGCCGCGCGCGCACCTCGGCGAACCAGCGCTTGACGTGCGGGAAGTCGTCGAGCGTCAGCTGCTGCGCCTTGTGCGTCATCACCCACGGG
>JBDUAG010000511.1:0-3525 GCA_040004785.1 Burkholderiales bacterium
CATCTCATCGGCGAAGCGGCGGGGGTGTACGTGGCCTCTCAGGTCTGGGATCGGTGGTCGCCATCGCGGCGCATGCGCCGTGAAGCGAAGGCGATTCTCGAGCGCGAAACCTTGCTGCAATTCAGCCGCGATGGCGTCAATCTTGAGCAGGCAAGTTGCTATCACAAGTTTTCGTTGCAGTTCCTGATCGCCAGTGGCCTGTGCGGGCGCGCCAATGGCGACGATTTTTCGGCCGAATTCTGGTCTCGCGTCGAGGCGGCTACGTCGTTCACGGCGGCGATGATGGATTGCCGCGGTGCCGTGCCATCCATCGGTGACTCCGACGATGGTGAAGTCTGGCGTCTCGGGCACGGCACTGAGTTCAATGCCCATCGTTCTATCGTCGCGATCGGTGCTGCCTTGTTCCAGCGGAATGACCTGCAGGCAAAGTTCGAGCGCACCGGCGCTGGCCCAGACTCGCAGGTTCCGTGGTTGAAGGGGTTGCTGCCGCCGCCTGCCGACGTCTCCGCGATGCAGGCGCTGCCGTCACGATTCGACTCGGGCGGCTATGCGATTCTGGGCGACGCGTTGCACACGGCGGACGAGTTCCGCGTGACCTTCGACTGCGGGCCGTTGGGCTACAACAGAATCGCCGGGCACGGACATGCCGATGCGTTGTCGGTGCTTGTGAGTTGGGGCGGCGTGCCGTTGTTTGTCGACCCAGGGACGTATTGCTACAACGCTGCCCCCGAGTACCGCCACTTCTTTCGCGGCACGCATGCGCACAACACGCTGGTCGTCGATGACCGTGACCAATCCGACTACGGCGCGAGCTTCCTGTGGCTGCGCGATGTCGTGTGCTCGATCACGGACGAGCCCGCGGTTGCGGGGCAGTCCGTTCATGCGAGCCACGATGGCTACGCGCGATTGACCGATCCGGTGATTCACCATCGACGTGTCACGCTGGGCGACGGCGACGGATCATTGACGATCGAGGATTGGATCGAGTGCGCGCAGCCTCACAGCGTCGAGTTGTTCTGGCATGCCGCTCCGGGTGCAACGCTCACGCCGCTTGGCGATGGGTCGTGGCGTGTCGCGGCGTATGGTCGCGAAGTCAGTTTGGCGATCGAAGGCCGCGAACTCACGACTGCGGTGATCCAAGGCCGCGAGTCACCGCCGCAAGGATGGGTGTCTTCGAAGTTTTACGAACGATCGGCGGCGCCGGTGATTGCGGCGCGCACTCGGTTGTCGCCGGGTCAAGTGCTGCGCACCGTGATCAGCCGAAGCTCCTCGCTTCCGAGCCCTAAGAGAGCGCCGCCATGAAGATCTGGTTCGACCTCTCCAACTCGCCACACATCAATCTCTTCGCGCGGATGATCCGCGACCTCGAAAGCGAGGGCCACGAGGTGGTGATCACCTGCCGCCCACTGGCCAATACGATCGACCTGCTCGACTTGCACGGCTTCCGCTACGAAGTGGTGGGCGTGCACTACGGCGGCAAGCTCTCGATGAAGCTGTTCGGCTTCCCGATCCGGGTCTTCCAGCTGTGGCGCTACCTGCGCAGCAAGCGCGTCGACGTGGCGATCTCGCAAAGCTCGTTTCACTCGCCGCTCGCGGCGTGGCTGCTCGGCGTGCGCTCGATCTACATGAACGACAACGAGCACGCGATGGGCAACATTCCGTCGTTCCTGTTCGCCCGCAAGATCATGGTGCCCGAGTTCCTGTCGGCCGAGAAGCTGCGCAAGCAGTGGGCCAATCCGCGCAAGGTGGCGAACTACCCCGGGGTCAAGGAAGGCATCTACCTGTGGGAGCTCGATGAGCGGCTGAGCCGTTCGGGCGCCGTGCGGGCGTCCAAGCCTCGGCCGACGGTCTACATTCGGCCCGAGCCGTGGACGGCGCAGTACTACAAGGGCAGTCGCAATTTCCTTGACGACCTGATCCTGGGGATCAAGGACAAGGTCGAGGTGATCGTGTTGCCGCGTGGTAAGGATCAGGGCCTGCACTATCGCGGTGAGGCGTTCGCCGGCGTGCGTGTGGTGGACACGGCGCTGGACATCGCGGACATCGCGCCCGATTGCGATGTGTTCGTCGGTGCAGGCGGCACCATGACGCGCGAGATGGCCGTGTTGGGGATTCCCACCGTCTCCGTTTATCAGGATGATCTGCTCGACGTCGACCGCTATCTGCTGGAGGTCAATGCCTTCATCCATGACCCGGCACTCACTGCGGCGAGCTTGCTGGCGATCCTCGACGGTGCCGCGCGCAAGCCGGCGAATCGTGTGCTGCTCGACAAGGGTCGTCTGGCCTACGCGATGATCAAGAGTGCAATTCTGGGCCGTTGAGCGGCTCGTGTTCGAACTGGAGAAGATCGATGCTTCGAGTAGGAATGATCGGGTTGGGCAAGATGGGGTTGTCGCACCACGCGATCGTCAACGCCCACCCGGGCGTGAAGGTGGCCGCGGCGTGTGATCAGACGGCCTATCTCACCGATGTGCTGACCAAATACACCGGGCTGAAGTGCTACGACGACTACGACCAACTGCTGGCCGGTGAGACGCTCGATGCCGTGATCATCGCGACACCGTCGAAGCTCCACGCCTCGATGGTCGAGAAGGCGCTGAACAAGGGGCTGCATGTCTTTTGCGAGAAGCCCTTCGTGCTCGACGCCGCGGACGGTGAGCGGCTGGCGACGCTGGCCGAATCCAAAGGCCTGGTGAACCAGGTCGGCTATCACTACCGCTTCGTGGGGGCCTTCCAGGAAGCCGCGCGCGTCGTCAATTCGGGCGCGCTGGGGCGCATCCACCATGTGCGCGCCGAGGCCTATGGCCCCGTGGTGCTGCGGCCGAAGGGGGGCACCTGGCGTTCGGCCAAGAGCGAAGGCGGTGGCGCGCTCTACGACTACGCGTGTCATGCGCTCGACCTGGTGAATTTCATCGCCGGCCCGCCGACTTCCGTGAGTGGCGTGGTGCTCAACAGCATCTACTCGCGCGATGTCGACGACGAGGTCTATTGCACGCTGAACTATGCCGACGGCGCGACCGGCCAACTCTCGGTCAACTGGAGCGACGAAAGCTATCGAAAGATGTCGACGAAGATTTCGGTCTGGGGCACCAACGGCCGGATCACGGCGGACCGGCAGGAATGCCAGATCTATCTGCGCGAACCGCACCAGGCGCTGCCCGGCGCGAAGTCGGGCTGGACGGTCAAGTACACGACCGACCTCACTCAGGAAGTGTGGTTTTACCTGCGTGGCGAGGAGTACTCGGCGCAGATCGACTACTTCGTGAAGGCCATCGAGGCCAAGCGCACCGACAATGTGAACTCATTCCGCTCCGCCATGCAGGCCGACCGGCTGGTCGGAATGATCCTCGCTGAGGCCGGCGGCGGCGCCCGGCCCGCCCCCCCGGCAACGGCCGACAAGGCCAAGGGCTTCTGGGCCAGGCGCTTCGGTTGACCGCAGGCCTTTCTCAGCAAGCAACACGGTATCGAATCATGGACAGAGTTCTTTTCGGCGACAACCAGTTCTTCGGCGTCAATCACATGTCG
>JBDUAG010000060.1:0-11888 GCA_040004785.1 Burkholderiales bacterium
TACGCGATCACGGCCTGGCGCACGGTGTAGACGAGGTCGGCGGCCTTGAGCTTGCCTTCCTCGCCGAGCCCGACGACGACGACCGCCTCGGGCCGCGCCATCGCCAGCGCGTTGTCGGGATCGGGGCGGACGTTGCCGAAGATCTTGTGATCGCCTGGCGGGACCGGGTAGACGCCGGCGTCGAGCGAACGTGTCAGCGCCGCGCCGACGAGGCCGTCGACGACGTCCTCGGTGCCGCTCAGCTTGAGCGAGCGGTAGTGGCCGATCAGCAGCGGTTGGTGCACGAACTTCAGGTCGCCGTTGAGCACCAGCACTTCCAGGGGCACCGGCTGGCCGGCGGCGTCGACGCGCACCAGCGTGCCCGGCGACGCCGCACCGGGCGCCCGCACCGCGCCGAACACATCGCCTTCGCTCGACGGCGGCAGTGACGACTGCAGTCCGCGCGACGGCCGGCTGCGCGTCAGCGCCGAGCCTCCCGGCGAGACCGTGCCACGCGAGCCGCGCGTCGCGGCGGCGCTTGGCTCGAACCAGGCCAGCGCGCCGGTTTCGCCGACCGACAGCAGCTGCACATACGCGTCGAACGCACTCGCCACATCGGGCAACTTGCCGTGCTCGGCATCGACCTTCCAGGTGCGCACGCCGGGCAGCAGCGCGCTGGTCAGCGGCACGCGGCCGTCGCCGTCGGTCGCTTCGAGGTATTCGAGGCCATCGTTGCTGTCCTGCACGATGCCGACCGGCGTCTGGTCGGCGTGGCCGATCACGAGCAGCATCTTCGCGGCGTCGGCACCGAGCGCCGGCACCTGCGCATCGAGGCGCTGGCGCAGCGCCACGGCTTGGTCGAGCACGGCCTGCGGCGGCGCACCCCATTCGTAGATCGTGCGCTGCGAGAACTCGTCGTGCCAGATGCTGCGCGCGCGCAGCACGGCCATGTCGTCGTCGGCGAGCTTCTGCCAGGTCGTCGCCTGGCTCAGGCGCTGCTCGGGGTCGAGCAACGCGGCCTGCAGCTGGATGAAGCCGGGCATGCCGGCCATCATCTTGCGCGCGCCGCCGTTGTCGAAGATCGAGCCGAACGCGACCAGCGCGTTGCCGAAGGTGTCGTCGCCCGAGAGCGTCTGCATCGGCGCCCACGAGCCGCCGTTCGGCGTGCCCAGCATCAACAACCGCGCGCCGTCGACCGCCATCATGCGGGCCCAGGTGGCGGGCCGCTCCAGCCGCATCGTGCGCGCGACCAGCCCGCCCATCGAGTGCGCGAGCAGGCGCACCGGCTTGCCGCTGGTGGCGCGCGCATCGAGCGCCGTCTCGACCGCATCGGCGAGGCGGCGTGCTTCGTCCTCGATCGGGCGGCGCCAGTCATAGGCGAACGGGATCACGTCGTGTGTCGCGCGCAGGTGATCGATGAGCGAGTCGTACGAGAGGCCGATCGGGCCGTCCGGCGCGACGCGGTTGGCGGTGGCCGGATCCCACGCGAGCTTCTTGAGCCCATTGAGAAAGTGGAAGCCGAGCCAGACGCGCTTGCCATCGACGGCCAGGTTGGAGCCGAGGATGCCGGGCAGCACGAACACCGCCGGCAGGTCCGGCCGTGGCCCGGGCGGCGGGGCGCGCACGCCGCTCGTTTCCTGGCCGGCCCAGCTCAGCGGGCCGATGGTCTGGAAGCCTGGTGGCGTGTCGGTCTGCAGCGCAGCACGGATCGCATTGACGGTGCTGTCGTTCGAGAAGTAGTTGAAGTGCGTGACCTTGCCGCCGCGGTCGAGCACGAAGCTGGCACCACCCACGCCGGCGGTGACGGCACGCGGCGCGCCGCCGTACATCGAGCGGGTCTGCACGACGATGTCGTTGTCGGTCCAGTAGAAGGCGTCGGTGAGCAGCGTCTTGACCCACGAGCCGACCGAATCGCCCTGCAGGTCACCGGCGATCACGCGCAGCTCGCCGGGGATCAGCTGGCTGCCGCTGTTGAGCCAGGCGACGACCGGGCTCTCCGGCATCATGGCCTCGATGCCCGGCAGCTCGGCCGGGTCGGCGCGGCGGCGCGCCACTTCGTGCAGAAAATCCACCAGCTCGGGCGCGACCGGGATGTTCGCGAGCTTCAGCCCCCATTGCAGCACCGACAGATAGGCATCGAAACGCTTCGACGCGAGCAGCGTGCCGCGCGCCGGGCAGGCGACCCGCACGACGCGCTCGACCTTGATCTTCTTCGCCAGCGCCATCGTGTAGAGCGCCTGCAGATCGCTGCGGTGCTGGCTGTAGCCGGCGCCGGCGAACATCTTGAGCTCATCGGCCGCAAGCGCCGCGCCGCTGCAGGCGCGCGCCAGCACCTCGGCGACGAGACCGCCGCGCGAATGCGTCACGAGGTGCAGCACCGCGCCGGCCGGCAGCGCCTGCACGAGGGTGAGCGCGTTCGCGATCGGGCTCACACCCATCGTCGGGTGATCGAGCGCGTAGACGCGGTCAGCGTACTGCGTGAACAGCTCGTTCACCGTCTGCGGGTGCTGCGCCCACAGCTTGCCGAAGGTGCTGACGCTGTCGACGAAGGTGCCGTGCACCAGCACCAGCATCGGCGCGCCGGCGGGCGCGGCCGGCACCTGTGGCAGCAGCCGGCCGCTGCCCTTCAGCGGCTCCGACAGCGCATCCGCGCTCAGGCGGTAGACGCCGGCCGCGACCTTGCCATCGACCTTCCTGGTGATCAACGCCGCGGCCAGGGACACGGCCGGGTCCTTGGCCGTGCCGGTCAGCACATGGAACGCGCCGAGCACCGCCTGGCCGAGCCGGCCGCGCGTCGCGTCGCGCGTCGCGCCGGCCTCGACGCCGGGCCACGCGAGCCGCGCCGAGACGACGACCTCGTCACCCGCGCCCGAGCCCGGGCCGCCGCGCGTGGCGCCGCCCTGCTGCGCACGCATCAGGTCGCGTGCGTCGATCGGATTCAGCACCAGCGTCGGGCCATCGACGATGCTGAGCACCACCACGTCCTCGCCGACGCGCGCGGTCACGCGCTCCGGTGCCGCACCGCCACGCAGCGTGCCGACGCGCACCGCGCTCTTCACGCTGCCGCGGGTCGCACCGGCAGGGGGCGCGGTCTCGGGCTGGCCGGGAATGACGAAGGTGATCTCGCGCGGGCTGGTCGCCATGCATGACTCCTAGACAGTGAACGGCGCCTGCGCCAGCAACTTGCTCGCCTTGCCGAGCGCGAACAGGTTCGGCGTCTGCGTCGGCGGCATCGCCGCGCGGATCTGGGCGTGGAAGCTGGCGTAGCTGCCCTTGAAGCCGCCGTGGTTCCAGGCCTTCAGCAGCTGCTCGGTGAACGCACCGTTGTGGTCGCCGTCCATCGAAGTCTGGTTGTCCTGGCAGCCCGAAATCAGCAACACCGCGGGGTTGAACTTGCCGACCAGCTTCGTCGCCGTGGCTGCCGCGCCGACCTGCGCGAGTGCTTCGTCGGGATCGACGATGGGCTTGCCCGCGGCCTTCGCGACATCGGCCTGCAGCTTGTCGTAGAACGCCGCGTGATCGCGATAGACGCGCGATGCCACCGTCGGCGGCATCGCCTTCGGGCGCATGCCGGGCGGTGGTGGCGGCGGCGGCGCGCGCGTGACGCTGCCGCTGTGGCAGCTGTCCGACAGCACGAGAATGCGCACGCCGCTGGCGAACTTGCTGAGCTCGAAGTAGAGCTCGTCGTCGATCAGCTGGCCGTCGTAAAGGCACCAGGTCTCGTCCTGGCCATCGGGCTCGTCACCGTTCTTGTCGGGCACCTGGCCGCCGTGGCCGGAGTAGGTCATGAAGAACAGGTCGCCCGACTTCAACGCCTTGGCCGCGCTGCGCATGCCGGCCAGCAGATTGGCGCGCGTTGCCTTCTTCGTCAGCAGGATCGTCGACTTCATCTTCTTGGCCTTGGCCAGCGCCGCCATGTCGTTCGCGTCGAACTCGCAGGCCGCGAGCGGGCCGTCCCAGCCGCTGTACGCAGCGGCGCTGACGCCGTTCAGTCCGAGGTGCAGCGAGATTGCCTTTGCCGCGGTACCGGGTTTGCTGGCCATGGTGTGATCCTCATGATGTGAGCCGCGGCATGATGGTCGCACGGCCCGGGCGGTGACAGCCCTAGATCATGGGACAAACAGGCTCGCCAGCACCTCGTGCCGCTTCGCTGCGTCGATGGTCGAGGTGTCGATCCACAAGAAGCGACCGGCCGGTGCGCCTGCGATGCTGGCCTGCGCCACGGTGCGGTCGGTCTGGCTGTCGGTCAGCACGACGACGCGCGCGAGCCGCGGCGCGCGCGCCAGCGTGCCAAGCTCGTAGCGGCAGCCGGCGTTGTGCGCCTGGAAGCTGCGCAGGTCCATCAGCACCACGTCGCTGCGTTGCACCAGCGCGTTCAACGCGTCCTGCCAGCTCGTGTCGTGGCAATAGCACTCGTTGACGCGAAAGCGGCCGTCGGCATCGGGCCCCAGGTCGAACGCGGCCAGACGCGGCACGACGTCGGCGGACGTCTGGATGAAGCGCCGGCTCAAGGCCCCGTCGAGGAAGGTGAGGATGTCGTCGGCATCGAGCGTGCGATCGACCAGGTCGGTGCCGGCGATCAGCACCGTGTTGCCCGACAGCCGCCAGCGCTCGACGACGTGGTCGAACAGCGACTGGATCTGCGCGTCGCGCTGGAACACGCGCAACACCAGCAGCGTCGGCGCACGGCCGGCACGATGGCGCCATCGCGCGTTGAACCGGATCACGAGCGGGATCCACGCCAACGGCAGCAGCAACGCGGCGCCGGCCAGGCCGACCCGGCTGCCAATCGACAGGGCCTCGATCAACAGCGCGATCGCCCACACGGTGGTGAACAACACCATCAGTTCCGACAGCTGCTTGCGAACATAGGCCCGACCGAGCGCGCGACCGAGGCGGCGCAGCGGCCACCATGCGAGCCACCACGGCAACAACGCGAACAACGGCATCGCCAAGCCGACGGGCAGCCACGAGACGAGCCAGAACGTGAACCGCGACGGCTGTGCCACCAGCATGCCGAGCAGGTCGAGGCCTGCCATCGAGGCCCACGCCAGCCCGACGAACGGCAGCAACAACCAGGGGCCGACGGCACGCATCGCATCGCCGCTGCACAGCAATGCAACCACCAGCAACCCCGGGCCGATCTCGGCGGCGAGGGCGAGCAGGGTCTGGAACGGCCGCGGTTCGATCGAACGCCACAGCATCACCGCGAAGCACGACGCACACCACAGCGCCAGCACGGCCAGCGCGCGCAGCGCCGACCAGCGCCACATCAACGCGAGCGCGGGGACCACCGGCCACAGGTGCAGGAGCGCGATGACCGCGACGCGCTTCGGCGCAAAGGCCTCGCCCTTGAACGCGAGCGCGTACCACAGGCTCGCACTGCTGACGGCGATCAGGCACGACAGGCCGACCAGCAGCAGCGTCAGGCGGGTCGCCTCGCGCCTGTTGTCGGCGAGCGTGACGGGCGCGGGCGGCGCGAGCGGTTCGCGGGCCGGTGTCGGTGCTGCAACCGCAACGACCGCGCGCGCCGCGACCGGTGCACTCATCAGGTGGCGCATCACGACCCGGTAGCGCGCCGCCACCGCCCACGCGCCGAGGCACGCCAACAGCAGTGCGGCCATGAAGATGAAGCTGAGCTTGCCGGTCGAGTAGTCCATGAAGACGCGGTGGAGCGCGCGCATACTGGCGCGCGTCGTTCGGCATCGTCAATCCCGATCCGCGAACCTGGGGGGTCGAAAAGATTGTCGAGGCGGCTGTCGAAACCCGCCACGGCCGCGCGTCATCGGACAGGCGCGACCTGTTGCCGCGCCACCAACCGGAGTGAACCCGATGAAGTACCTGGTGATGATCTACGCGAGCGAGGCCGCCGAATCCAAGATGACGCCCGAGGAGACCGGCAAGATCCTGCAGGCCTACGGCGCCTACATGGAGGCGATGAGCAAGGCCGGCGTGCTGCTCGGCAGCGAACGGCTGCGGCCGACCAGCGAGGCCACCTCGGTGCGCGTCAAGGACGGCAAGACCAACGTGCTCAACGGCCCCTATGCCGAAACCCGCGAGCAACTCGGCGGCTACTGCCTGATCGACGTGGCCGACCTCGACGCCGCGCTGGCCTGGGCCGCGCGCTGCCCGAGCTCGAGCTACGGCACGATCGAAGTGCGTCCGATCTGGGAGATGTGAGCTCCTCGTCCGACGAGTACGTCGGCCGGTCCCCCGAGGGGACGCAGGCCGGCCAAGGGCCACGAAGTGGGCCTCTTCGTGGCCCATGGCGGCCCGGCGCTCGGCCCGCCGGGGTGACCACCGCTGCCGCAGCGGCCGAAGTCACCGCACGCCGCAGCTACGGCAAGCTGATCGCGTTTCTCGCCGCACGCACGCGTGACGTCGCGGCGGCCGAGGACGCGCTCGCCGCCGCGTTCGAGGCCGCGCTGCGCGACTGGCCCGCGAGCGGCGTGCCGGCCAATCCCGAGGCCTGGCTGATGACGGCCGCGAAGCGGCAATTGATCGACGCCGCGCGGCGCCGCAAGACGCGCGACGACGCGGTGCCCGATCTGCTGCTGATCGCCGACCTCTCGACCGACGACGACGCGCCGCGCGCGATCCCCGACGACCGGCTGCTGCTGATGTTCGCCTGCGCCCACCCCGCGATCGAGGCGAGCGTGCGCGCGCCGCTGATGCTGCAGACCATCCTCGGCTTCGACGCGGCGACGATCGCCTCGGCCTTTCTCGTCGCGCCGGCGACGATGGGCCAGCGGCTGGTGCGCGCCAAGACCAAGATCAAGCAGGCCGGCATCCCGTTCCGCCTGCCCGACCACGACGACCTGCCGGCGCGCCTCGACACGGTGCTGGAAGCGATCTACGCGACCTTCACCGAAGGCTGGGCCGACCCCGCCGGCACCGAGGCGCGCCGCCGCAATCTCGCTGACGAGGGCATCTGGCTCGGCCACCTCGTCACCGTGCTGCTGCCCGACGAACCCGAGGCGCTCGGCCTGCTCGCGCTGATGCTGCATGCGCAGGCACGCCGCGTCGCACGTCGCGACCCCAGCGGCGCCTACGTGCCGCTCGACCGACAAGACCCGTCACAGTGGGACGAGGCACTGATCGACGACGCCGAGACGCTGCTGCGGCGTGCCGGCGGCATGGGCCAGATCGGCCGCTACCAGCTCGAGGCGGCGCTGCAATCGGCGCACGTGATCCGGCGCCGCACCGGCCATGCCGATTGGCCCGCGATCGCGCAGCTCTACGACGCGTTGCTGGCGTTGACCGGCTCGCCGGTGGTCGCGATCAACCGCGCCGTCGCGATCGCCGAGACACGCGGCGCGGCCGCCGGGATCAACGCGCTGGACGAGATCGCGAGCGACCCTCGGCTCGCCGACTACCAGCCCTACTGGGCCGCGCGCGCCGGCCTGCTGGCGCGCGCGCACGACATCGACGCGGCCGAGCGCGCATACCAGCGCGCGATCGGCCTCGAAGCCGATCCGGCGGTGCGGCGCTTCCTGCAGGAGCGGCGCGCTGCGTTGCACGCGCGCTGACGGAAAGATCAGCGCCGCTCGACGATCACCGGCACCAGCCGCAGGCCGTCGCGGATGCGCTCGGCGGCGAGGCGGGCGTCGTTGCGGCTCGGGTACGGCCCGGCCTGCAGGCGGAACAGCGCCGCGTCGTTGAACACCGCGAGCAACGGCGAGAGCCAGTCGAGTTCGGTGGCGACGCGTTGTTGAAAACTCTCGGCGCCGTCGCGCTGGCGGAACGCGCCGAGCTGGACCCAGAAGCCGCGCGCCGGTGCGGTGTAGGCGCGCGCGCTCGGCGCATCGGCGACCGGCTCGGCCACGGAAACGGTCGCGACGACGGGTGTGGGCGCAAGGGCGACCTCGGGCTCCGGGGTCGGCAGCGGCGGCGGCGCGACGGGCTCGGCCGGTGCCGCCGGTGCGGCCAACGGTGCCGCTGCCGGCGTCGGTGATGGCGTCGATGACGGTGTCGCTACCGGCAATGGAACCGGCGCCGCCGCGGCCAGCAGCGTCGGCGCGTCGCGCCGCCACGCGCCGGTGCGGATGTCGTCGAAGGTGATGCGCTGCAACTCGACCGGGCCGACACCGCGCAGCAAATCGAGCTTCAGTGCCGCGGTGTAGCTCAGGTCGAGGACGCGGCCCGCGTGGAACGGCCCGCGGTCGTTGATGCGCACGACGATCTCGCGGCCGTTGGCCGGGTTGCGCACGCGCGCGTAGCTCGGGATCGGCAGGGTCGGGTGCGCGGCCGTCATCGCGTACATGTTGTAGACCTCGCCGCTCGCGGTGCGCCGGCCGTGAAAGGCCTTGCCGTACCACGATGCGAGGCCGCGCTCGGTGAACGGCGCGTCGCGCGTGATCGGCACGTAGCTGCGGCCGGCCACGTCGTAGGGCTTGTTCGGCCCGCCGGAGCGGATCGTCTGGACCTGCGGCTCGGCATCCGGCACGCGCGCCAGATCGGGCGGCGGATTCGCCCCCGGGCCATCGCGGCCCGGCGCCGTTGACGGGCCGCTCGCGCAGCCTGCCAGCACGGCCATTGCGGCCATCACCACGACCCACGGCTCGGCCCTCTGCAGTGCGCTGAATCTCATGCCGCGACCATACATGACGGACACCCGCATCGAGCGTGGCAAACTGCCGCCCGCCTGAGGGGAGAGCATTCACTCACAACACATTCGAATGAACACGACCGAAGTCTTCCTGATCGCGATGCTGGGGTGTGCTCGCGCTGATCCTGATGGACTGGACGCGCGTCGGCCGGCAGCTCGGCTTTCTGGCCGCGTTCGCAGTCGTCGGCTACGCGTTCCGCCAGCTGATGATCCGCATCCCCGAGCGCGACCGCTGGTACGCCGGGCTGATCTGGCTCGCCGCCTGCGGCTTCGGCGCCGACTGGTCGGGCCTGCACTACATGGTCGGCGCGTTCCTGGCGGGCGCGATCATGGACTCGCACTGGTTCGACCAGAAACAGATGGACGGGCTGCGCCACCATGTGCTGCTGGTCGTGATGCCGGTGTTCTTCCTGAGCACCGGGCTGCGCACCAACTGGAACGTTGGCGGCACCGCGGTGTTCATCGCCGCGGGCGTGCTGCTGGTCGCGTCGGTCACCGGCAAGCTGGTCGGCACGCACCTCGCGGGCCGCATCCTGAAGTGGCAACCGGGCGAAGGCTCGCTGATCGGCTGGCTGCTTCAGACCAAGGCGCTGATCATGATCATCTTCGCCAACGTGCTGCTCGACAAGCAGATCATCACCAACGAGACCTTCACCGCACTGCTGCTGATGGCCGTGGCCAGCACGATGTTGACGGTGCCGATCGTCTCGCCGATGTTGGTGAAGATGCGGGAGATCGTGTTTCAGGCGAAGTAGCGCGGCGCCGCTCAGGTCCGCGGCTTGCCGGTGGCATACGCCTTGGCGTCGGTCTCGTCGCCGGAGCGTATCGCGTCGTTCAGCAGGCGGTTGTCGTGCGGCACCGCCGACTCCTTCGCATTGCCGTAGAGCTTTCTGAAGAATTGTCGCGTGACATGTTCGTAGCGGAACATGACCTCTTCGAACGGGAAGTCGATGAAGACGTCGCGGTCGCGAAACTGGTCGTTCGGAATGCCCATCAATGCCCCGTGGCCTGTCGTATGCCGTCGTAGTATGCGCGGCTCTCCGCCTCGAGCGCCGTGCGACCCGCGTCACCCGCCGGAAGACTGCGGTAGGCCTCGTACAACTCGTGCCCGCGCCCGCCTGGAACGCCCGTCTGGCCG
The DNA here is from genome assembly GCA_040004785.1 of Burkholderiales bacterium. Lineage (GTDB taxonomy): Bacteria > Pseudomonadota > Gammaproteobacteria > Burkholderiales > Burkholderiaceae_C > LMDS01. The sequence continues at coordinate 9,726 of JBDUAG010000060.1, forward strand.
GCCAGTTCAGCGTATTTGCTCTCACCGAGGATCGCCTTGGCCACGGAGGGCGACTCCTTCGCGTAGATCATCTCGGGCGTGTTGACCTGAATCTCGGCGGAGATGCCGGCCTGCGTCTTGATGACCGCGTTGGCGCCGCTGTAGCCCATCGGATCGGTCGCCGCGTCGATCGTCTTGATCTTCGACGCCTGCTCCTCCAGCAGGGCAACCGCCTTGCCATATTGCGACTGCTCCACCACGACGGTGTTGCGGGCCAGATCATTGATGCGCGACGCATCGCCTTCATAGTCGTTCAACGCCTTCTCGAGCGCGCGCGCGCGACCCTTCAACGGCGCCTTGGCCACCGTGCCGCCGGTCTGATCGGCGATCTTCTGCGCGGTCGCGTCGATCTCGGTCTTGGCTGCCGGCGCCTTCGCATACATCTCGTCGAGCTGCGTCTCGGTGTGCGACTTCACCGGCGCCTTCGGCGGCGGCTCGGGCTCGCTGCGCTGCGCCAGCTTCTGCGGCGCTGCACTCGGTGTCGGGCTGGGGCGCGTGACCGGCACGGGTGCCGTCGGCGCCTCCTTCAGTTTCGGGTTCTCGACCAGCGCCGACCAGTTGCGCTCGACCCATTCCGCAAAGCCCGCGCCGAGCTTGCTGGCGCGCAGCTTGGCCGACAGCTCCGGCACGCGGGCGGCCGCCGCTGCGGTGCCCTTGGCGAGCAGGAACGCGACAATGCCCTGAAGCACGCCGCGCAGCAGCTCGGCCGCGGCCGCGGCCAGTGTCTTCGAGGCATCATCGACCGCCGCCTGCTGCAGGCCGCGCGCGCGATCGACGCTCTCCCACGCCAACACGACGGCGCGTGCGGCCAGCCTGGTGGCCGCCATCAGGCTCTTGCCGATGTAGACCGCGAGAAACGCGAGCCCGAGGTAGTTGAGCACGGCGAGCCCAGCCTCGAAGCCCAGCCCCGCGCCGACCGCCGCACCCGGCGCGGCGCCGACACCGAACGCGAGCGCGCCGAGCGCCGCGCCGGCGGCGGCGCCCAGCGCCGTGATCGCGGCCAGCACCGCGATCAGCATCAGCAGGCCGGGCAGGATGCCTTCGACGATCTGATGCAACTCCTGCCCGGTGGCGTCGAGCAGCGCCTTCGCCATCTGCGCGCGGGCACCGCTGACGGCGTGGTAGACGGCCGAGACGCGTGACGGGAAGTCGAGCGCATCGAGCCCGCCCTGCCAGTCGAAGAAGCGCCCGGCGGGCGAGCCGGTGTGCGGCAGTGCCGACGTGAACGTGGGGCCACGCGTCACGCTCGGCGCGCGCGAGAAGCCGGGCCCGCAGCCACCGGCGGGCGCGCCGGGGTGAACCGGGTCGGCCGACTGGTCGTGCGCCTGGAACGGGTTCTGAAACGTGCCCACAGCCCTCCGCGGAGTCGGTGGAGCTTAGCCGATGCCGACGGCGCCGCCACCCCGCAGCCGCACGCCGCGCACCCTGGCGAGCAGCACCAGCGCGATCGTCAGGTTCAGCAGGTTCCAGCCAATGCCATTGAGGAAGGCCGCGTGGTACGAGCCGGTCAGGTCGAACACCTTGCCCGACATCCAGCCGCCCAGCGCCATGCCGAACAGCGTGGCCATCAGCACGGTGCCGACGCGCGCGCCGGCCTCGGCCCCCGGGAAGTGCTCGCGCACGATGATCGCGTAGCTCGGCACGATGCCGCCCTGGAACAGCCCGAACAGGGCCGAGATCACATACAGCGAGAGCAGGCCGTCGAACGGCAGGAACAGCAGCAGCGCGAGGCCCTGCAGCACCGAGCCGAGCACCAGGGTGCGCAGCCCGCCGATGCGGTCGCAGATCAGGCCCGAGACGATCCGGCTGACGATGCCCGCGGCGAGCATCAGCGACAGCATCTGCGCACCACGCGCCGCGCCGAAGCCGAGGTCGCCGCAGTAGGCGACGATGTGAACCTGTGGCATCGCCATCGCCACGCAGCAGGCGACGCCGGCGACGCACAGCAGCGTCTGCGCGTGGCCCATGCTGAGGCCGAACGGCCGGGTCGAAGGCACCACGCCGCTGACCCCGCCTGCGACCGCGGCCGCCAGCGCCGGCGGGCGCGGTCGCAGCGCCAGCGCGAGCAGCGCCATCGTGATCGCACAGAACACGCCGAGGCCGATGTAGGTCTGGCGCCAGCCC
>JBDUAG010000512.1:0-3521 GCA_040004785.1 Burkholderiales bacterium
CCCAGTTCAGCAGCTTCTGGCTCTCGCCGGCGCGCGCTTCCATCGAGGTGGTGTTGAGGACCACGGTGAGGATGCGGCGCTTGCCCGGGCCGGTGCCATTGGCGCCGAGGTTGGGAAATTCGCGCTGCGCCGTCGCGATCAGGCAGTAGCCGGCGGCGTCGGTGTAGCCGGTTTTCAGGCCATCGACCGACGGGTCGCGCCGCAACAGCAGGTTGCGGTTCGGCTGGTTGATGTTGTTGTACTTGTATTCCTTGATCGAGTAGTAGGCGAAGAACTCGGGGTAGTCGCGGATGATGTGGGTGGCGATCACCGCCAAGTCGCTTGCGGTGCTCTTGTGGCCGGCTTCGGTCAGGCCGGTCGCGTTCTTGAACACGGTGTTCTTCAGGCCAAATGCGGCGGCTTGCCGGTTCATCATGCCGATGAACTGCTCCAGCGTACCGCCCACAGCCTCGGCCAGCACGACCGCCGCGTCGTTGCCCGATTGCACGATCTCGCCCTTCAGCAGCTCTTCGACGGTCGGCGTCATCGTCGTGTCGATGAACATCAGCGAGCCACCGGCCTTGCGCTCGTCCCACGCGCGCTTCGAGACCGGCAACTTCTGATCGAGCGCGAGCTTCTTGTCGTGGATCGCGGTGAACACCACGTACAGGCTCATCAGCTTGGTCAGCGAGGCCGGGTCGGCCGCCGCGTCGGCCTCGCGCGAGGCGAGCGTCTGGTTGCTGGTCAGGTCGAGGACGAGGAAGCTCTTCGCGGCGACCTCGGGCGGCACCAGCGGCTGGGCCGACGCGCCGGCCACCAGGAGCAAAGACAATGCGAAAGCGAACAAGCGATTCATGACAGATCCGATAGGAGAAAAGAGTGTGGCGCCGGTGGGGCGCAAAACGTCAGAGCGGCATGCGCGGCGTCAGTTCCTGAACGACGACGTTCTTGAGCAGACCGAGCTGGCCGTGGAAGAAATGGCCGACGCCGGGAAAGACGACGACCGGCAGCGATTGCGGCCGTGCCCAGGCCAGGGTGGCGGCGAGCGGCACGACGTCGTCGGTCTCGCCGTGGATGACGAGGCTGTCGGCCGGCACATGGGGCATCTGCTGGCGCTCGGTGGACGGACCGACGAGCACCATCCGCCGCGGCCTGGCCGCATCCGGCAACCGCACCGCGGCCTGCGAGGCCACGTAGGCGCCGAACGAAAAGCCGGCGAGCATGAACGACGCATCCTGAAACGCCGCAATCACCGCGAGCGCATCGTCGATCTCGCCGACGCCGTCGTCCCACGCGCCGGTCGAGGCGCCGATGCCGCGAAAGTTGAAGCGCACGCTGCGCCAGCCGAGCACGACGAACGCGCGTGCGAGTGTCTGCACGACCTTGTTGTCCATCGTGCCGCCATGCTGAGGGTGCGGGTGGCACACCACGACCGTGCCGCGTGGCGTGCCCGCGGGCGCGTCGATCGCGCACTCGATCGTGCCGGCCGGGCCGGCGATCGTCTGGCGGGCGGTGCTCGAATTCATCAGCGGCCGACCGTCGGCGGCAGCAGCAGCCGCTCGACGACCTTGCCCTGCTTCAGGTGCGAATCGACGATCTCGTCGATGTCAGCCTGGTCCACGAAGGTGTACCAGACCGCCTCGGGGTAAACGACCGCAACCGGCCCGCCGGCGCAGCGATCCAGGCAGCCCGACCGGTTGACGCGAACTCCCCCCGGGCCGGCGAGCCGCTCGCCCTTGACGCGCGATTTGCAATGGTCGAAGCCGGCCTGTGCGCCGTGCAGCGAGCAGGCGTCCTCGCCGTTCTCGCGCACGTTGAGGCAGAAGAAGATATGCCGCTCGTAGTAACTCATGGCGGCATTTTAGGTGGCGCGCTCTCGGCCGGCTCGTCGGCGGCCGCCAGCCGCGCCAGCAGGTAGACGATGGCCGCGTAGGGCCACAGCCACCCGACCCAGCGCGCCGCGCCATGAAAGCGGATGAATCGGCCCTGCTCCCAAAGCTGCAGGCTCTGCGCGAAATACGGGTCGGCCGGCGCCTGAGCCACCACCGTCACCAGCGCCGTCAGCACGATCAGCCCGACGCCCGCGGCCGCGCGGCCCGGCACCACGCTCAGCAGGCTCGCCAGCACCGCGCCGAGCGCCAGCGCGGCCAGCGCTTGCGGCGTGCTCCAGGCGAGCATGTGCTGCGGATTGAAGTTCAGCGCGGTCGAGAGCGTCGTCGCAGCGCAGCCGAGCGCCGCCGCACCGAACACCAACACGATCCGGCGCCAACCGGGGCGGGCCACCGAAAAAGCGATCATGCATGGCGCCAGCAGCCCGAGCGCGATCAGCACAAACTCGCCGCCCGGCGACAGCGCGATCGGCTCTAGATCGGCATCGGCCCAGCCCTCGACCCACGGCGCGATCGACGTGCCCTCGACCCATCGCACCAGGTGCTCCTGGATCCGCGCCAGGACCTGGCCCTGCCCCAACGGCGCCGGCAGCGGGAACAGCAGCCCGACCGGCCAGAGCAGCAGCAGCGCGATACCGCCGGCACTGCGCCCGATGAACCAGCGGTCGCGCGCCACTTGCCACAACTCGACGCCACCACGCACATGCACCCACCAGCCCAGCAGCACACCGGCGCAGGTGCCGATCGCGTTCGTGGCCAGGTCGACGTTTGAAGAAACCCGGTGCGGCAAAAAGTTCTGCAGGAACTCCATCGCCAGCGACAGCACCGTGCCGCTCATGCAGGCGATCAGCACCGCCGGCCGGATGCGCACGTCGCTGCGCACCAGCGCGCCGAACACGAGCGCGCCGAAGGGGATGTAGCCGATCAGGTTGGTGACGAGATCGAACCAGGTCCACCAGTGCGGCCAGCCGAGTGTCAGGAATGCGAGCGGCGACACCCCCGGCAGGCGCCATTCAGTGAACGGATACAGGCTCGCGTAGGCGATGAGCGCCGCGTACAGCCAGGCCAGCGGTGCGGCGGAGCTGCGGTGGCGCGCCATGCGAGTTGCCTGTCGGGCTCAGAAGGGCTTGACGACGACCAGCACGACGATGGCGGCGAACAACAGCACGGCCGACTCGTTGAAGACGCGGAACCAGCGCTCGCTGCGCTTGTTCTCGAACTGCTCGAAGGTGCGCAGCAGCGAGCGGCACGCATGGTGGTAGCCGATCGCGAGCACGACGAGGAACAGCTTCGCGTGAAGCCAACCGCCTTTGAATCCGTAGCCCAGCCACAGCCACAACCCGAAGCCCAGCGCCGGAATCATCAGCAGGCTGCTGAAGCGGTAGAGCTTGCGCGCCATCATCAACAAGCGCTCGCGCTCGGCGTGGCTGTCGGCCGGCACCTGGGTCAGGTTCACGAACAAGCGCGGCAAATAGAACAGGCCGGCGAACCAGCTCGCGACAAAAACGATGTGAAGAGCTTTGATCCAGAGCATCACAAGATTATCGGCGCGCAAAAAGAAAAGCCCCGGCACATGGCCGGGGCTTGAAATGCCTTAACGCTGTCATCACGGTCAGGCACCTGCTCAGGGAGGAAAAGCAGGGAACGACAACC
>JBDUAG010000513.1:0-3510 GCA_040004785.1 Burkholderiales bacterium
CGCTGCTGGTCGCGCAGCTTGACGCGGCACAGGTTCAGCACCGCGTCCTGCATCGGCGCCAGCACCTTCTGGCCGCGACCGGTGTTGTGGCGCTGCAAGAGCGCCGCGAGGATGCCGAGCGCCAGGTGCAGCCCGGTACCGCTGTCGCCGATCTGCGCGCCGGTGACCATCGGCGGGCCGTCGTCGAAGCCGGTCGTCGAGGCCGAGCCGCCCGCGCACTGCGCGACGTTCTCGTAGACCTTGCAGTCCTCGTACTTGCCGGGGCCGAAGCCCTTGACCGAGGCCACCACCATCTTCGGGTTCAGCTCGTTGATGCGCTCCCAGCTGAAACCCATGCGGTCGAGCGCGCCGGGCGCGAAGTTCTCGACCAGCACGTCGCACTGCTTGATCAGTGTCTCCAGCACTTCCTTGCCCTTGGGCTTCTTGGTGTCGATCGTGATCGAGCGCTTGTTGTGGTTGAGCATCGTGAAGTAGAGGCTGTCGGCATCGGGGATGTCGCGCAGCTGACCGCGCGTGGCATCGCCTTCGCCGGCGCGCTCGACCTTGATGACGTCGGCACCGAACCACGCCAGCAGTTGCGTGCAGGTGGGGCCCGATTGCACATGCGTGAAATCGAGGATTCGGTAGCCTTCAAGCGCCTTGCTCATGTCTTTCTCCAGGAGGTCTTCAGATGCGTCGATTATTTCGCGGCCGCGAGCTGCGCCTCGAGCTCTGCCACACGCTTCTTCAGCGCACGCTCGTCGTTGAAGCGGATGGTCTCGTCGCGGATGATCGCGATCACCGCGCTCACCTTGCCGTCGGCGCCGAACAGCATCGCCACCGTGAACGCGATCGACATCGCCCGGCCGTCCTTGTGCGTCGCGGGCACGCGCAGCAGGTCGTTGCCGTACTTGGTCGTGCCCGTCGCCATCGACTTGTGATAGCCCTCCCAGTGGCGGTTGCGCAGCCGCTCCGGCGTGATGAGGTCGAGCGATTGGCCCAGAGCCTCTTCTTCGGTGTAGCCGAACATGCGCGCGGCGCCCGGGTTCCAGAGCGTGATCGCACCGCCCGCGTCGGAGGCAATGATGGCGTCGCCCACGGCGGCGACCAGTTGATGACAATCGATTCCTGAGTTCATGGGATCCCCTTCGGTAAATCTGCCGGCTGCAAAGAAAACGGCGCCTCGCGGGCGCCGTTCCATCAAGCACCGAGGTGACTTGGCACTCAGCCCATCAGACCGCGTTCGCTGCGTGCAGCTCCTTGATCTGCGACGCGGTGTAGCCCAGATCGGCCAGCACGGAGTCGGTGTGCTCGCCCAGCAGCGGCGAGGCGGTGATCTCTGGCTTCAGGTCGGAGAACTTGATCGGGCTGCCGATGGTCCAGTAGCTGCCGCGCTCCTTGTGCGGCACTTCGACGATCGAGCCGCTCTTGCGCAGCGATTCGTCGTGCAGCAGTTCCTTCATGGACAACACCGGCGAGCAGGGGATGTCGAACTTGCGCAGGATGTCGACGGCCTCGTACTTGGTCTTGTCCTTGAGCCAGTTCTCGATGGTGCCGAAGATGTCCATGATGTGCGGCTGACGTGCCTTGGCGGTCATGTAGGCCGGATCGGTCTTCCATTCGGGCTTGCCGAGCGCGTCGCAGATCGGCTCCCAGGCATGGCCCTGCACGGTGAAGTAGATGTACGCGTTGGGGTCGGTCTCCCAGCCTTTGCACTTGAGGATCCAGCCGGGTTGCCCGCCGCCGCCGGCATTGCCGCCGCGTGGCACCACGTCGCCGAACGTCTCGTGCGGGTACTGCGGATACTCCTCGAGGTAGCCGAGCCGATCGAGACGCTGCTGGTCGCGCATCTTGACGCGGCACAGGTTCAGCACCGCGTCCTGCATCGCGCAGGCGACACGTTGACCCTTGCCGCTCTGCTGGCGGCCGATGATGGCGGTCAGGATGCCGATCGCGAGGTGCATGCCGGTGTTGCTGTCGCCGAGCGCGGCGGCCGAGATGGTCGGCTCGGAGTGCTCGCCCTTCCACCAGCCGGTGGTCGAGGCCGCGCCGCCGGCGCATTGCGCGACGTTCTCGTAGACCTTCAGGTCATCGTAGTGGTGGCCGTCGCTGAAGCCCTTGACCGAGGCGACGATCATCTTCGGGTTCAGTTCCTGGATGCGCTCCCACGTGAAGCCCATGCGGTCGAGCGCGCCTGGGCCGAAGTTCTCGACCAGCACGTCGCACTGGCGAATCAGCGTCTCCAGTACCTGCTTGCCTTCGGCCTTCTTGGTGTCCAAGGTCAGCGAACGCTTGTTGCTGTTGAGCATCGTGAAGTACAGCGCGTCGACACCGGGGATGTCGCGCAGCTGGGTGCGCGTCACGTCGCCCGAGCCGGGGCGCTCGACCTTGATCACGTCGGCGCCGAACCAGGCCAGCAGCTGGGTGCACGCTGGGCCCGCCTGGACGTGCGTGAAGTCGATGATCTTGATGCCTTCGAGTGGTTTGGTGCTCATATGAGTGCTCCTGGGGTGGCGGGGAAATCGAAATTCGATTACTTCTTGGCAACGGTCGGGTTGAGGTTGCCGATGCGGCCGCTCTCGGTGCCGGCTGCTTCGTTGATCACGGCGTTGATCAGCGTCGGCCTGCCCGAGGCGACGGCCTCGCTCAACGCCTTGTCCAGCTCGTCGGTGGTCGTCGCGTGGACGCCGACACCGCCAAAGGCTTCCATCAGTTTGTCGTAGCGCGCGTTCTTCACGAACACGGTCGGCGCGACATCGGCGGTGCCGGACGGGTTCACGTCAGTGCCGCGATAGACGCCGTTGTTGTTGAAGACGACAACACAGATCGGCAGGTTGTAGCGGCAGATGGTCTCGACTTCCATGCCCGAGAAGCCGAACGCGCTGTCGCCCTCGACGGCAATCACCGGCTTGCCGGTGACGACCGCCGCGGCCACGGCAAAGCCCATGCCGATGCCCATGATGCCCCAGGTGCCCACGTCGAGCCGTTTGCGCGGCTCGTACATGTCGACGATGCTGCGCGCGAAGTCGAGCGTGTTGGCGCCCTCGTTGACGACGATCGCGTCCGGGCGCGCCTTGACCTGATCGCGGATCACGCTCAGCGCGCTCTGGAAGCTCATCGGCGACGGGCGCTGGGCGAGCGTCACCGCCATTTTCGACAGGTTCTTGTCCTTGCGCTCGGCGATACCGACGGTCCATTCGGCCGGCGGCTTGGCCCAGTTCGCACCCATGCCGGCCAGCAGCGCCGACACGCAGGAGCCGATGTCACCGATCAGTGGCGCGGCGATCGCCACGTTGCTGTCGATCTCGGTCGGCGAGATGTCGATCTGGATGAACTGCTTGCTGCCCTTGTCGGCGCCCCAGGTCTTGCCCTTGCCGTGCGAGAGCAGCCAGTTCAGGCGTGCGCCGACCAGCAGCACCACGTCCGCCTCGGCCAGCACGTGGGAGCGCGCGGCCGCCGCCGATTGCAGGTGCGTATCGGGCAGCAGGCCCTTGGCCATCGACATCGGCAGGTAGGGAATGCCGGTCTTCT
>JBDUAG010000514.1:0-3508 GCA_040004785.1 Burkholderiales bacterium
ACCGAGAAGACCTACACCCGCAAGATCTACGAAATGCTGCTCGCCTTCAAGATGGAAAGCGTGCTCAGCAAGGACCAGATCCTCGAGGTCTACATGAACCAGATCTTCCTGGGTCAGCGCGCCTACGGTTTCGCCTCGGCCGCCGAGATCTACTTCGGCAAGCCGCTGAAGGACATCTCGATCGCGGAGGCCGCGATGCTCGCCGGATTGCCGCAGGCGCCTTCGGCCTACAACCCGATCAACAACCCGGAGCGCGCGAAGAGCGGGCAGTTGCGCATCCTGGACCGCATGGTGGACAACGGCTTCATCACCGCCGAGCAGCGCGACACCGCCCGCACCGAACCACTGAAGTACCACACGCCGTCCGACGTGCCGGTGCACGCCGAGTACGTGGCCGAGGCGGCGCGCCAGCTGATCTTCACGCAGTACGGCGACGAGGCCTACACGCGCGGGCTCAACGTCTACCTCACGCTCAAGTCCAGTGACCAGATGGTGGCCTACCGGGCGCTGCGCCGCGGCATCATGGACTACGAACGCCGGCAGGTTTACCGCGGCCCGGAGGACTACGTCGATCTGCCCGCGAACCCAAAAGAGGTGGACGCGCGGATCGCCGAGGCGCTGCAGGATCATCCGGACAACGACGAGCTGAAAGCCGCGATCGCCACCGAGGCCGGGCCGAAGAAGGTCGTCGCGGTTCTGCAGAGCGGCGAGGCGATCACGATCGTCGGCGATGGCCTGAAGCCGGTCGCATCCGGTCTCGCCGTCAAGGGCAATCCGAAGACCCAGATTCGGCCCGGCGCGGTGATCCGGTTGACCCGCGGCGTCGGCAAGGACGGCAAGCCCGGCGACTGGAGCGTCACGCAATTGCCGGAGGTCGAGGGCGCGTTCATCGCGATCGATCCCCGAACCGGCGCCGTGCGGGCGATGGTCGGCGGATTCGATTTCTCGAAGAGCAAGTTCAACCACGTTACCCAGGCCTGGCGCCAGCCGGGCTCGAGCTTCAAGCCCTTCATCTACTCGGCAGCGCTCGAGAAGGGCTTCACGCCCGCGACCATCATCAACGACGCGCCGCTGTTCTTCGACGCCGGCTCGACCGGCAGCCAGCCTTGGGAGCCGAAGAACTACGACGGCAAGTTCGAAGGCCCGATGACGCTGCGGCGCGGGCTGGAACGGTCCAAGAACATGATCTCGATCCGCATCCTGCAATCGATCGGTGCGCCGTATGCGCAGAACTGGATCACCCGCTTTGGTTTCGACGCCGACAAGCACCCCGCCTACCTGCCGATGGCGCTGGGCACGGGCGCGGTCACGCCGCTGCAAATGGCCTCGGCCTACAGCGTGTTCGCCAATGGCGGCTACCGCGTCAACCCGATGCTGATCAGCAAGATCACCGATTCGAAGGGCAAGCTGCTGAACGAAGCGACGCCGTCGCCGCTCAACGAATCGATGCGCACGCTCGACGCGCGCAACGCCTACGTGATGGACAGCCTGCTGCAATCGGTCGCCTTGCGCGGCACCGCGGCCGCGGCGCGGCGCGCGCTGAACCGGCCCGATCTGTACGGCAAGACCGGTACCACCAATGACTCGATCGACACCTGGTTCGCCGGCTTCCAGCCCAGCCTGGTGGCGATCGTCTGGATCGGCTACGACACGCCACGCAAGCTCGGCGACAACGAGACCGGCGGCGGGCTCTCGCTGCCAATCTGGATCGAGTACATGAAGCACGCGCTCAACGGCGTGCCAGTCGAACAGTACCCGGTGCCCGAAGGCGTGGTCAATGTCGGCGACGAATGGTTCTACGAGGAGTACACGCGCGGGGCCGGTGTCACCAGCCTCGGTCTGGAAGACAAGCTGCCTCAGCCACCCGACGAGGAAGAGCGCAAGAGCATCCTCGATCTCTTCAAGCGCTGAAGCTGAGCCTCTGCGCGGCCTGCTCGCTTGCGCAAGCCGAGAGCACTTCCAGCAGCTCGCGGCCGTCGCGTGTGTCGCGCCACGCGCCGTCGACGAACTTGTAGTGAAAGCCACCCGAGCGTGCCGCGAGCCAGATCTCGTGCAGCGGCGGCTGGGTGTTCAGGATGATCTTGCTGCCGTTCGGGAAGCTCATCTCCAGCAGGCCGCCGGTGCGCTGTGTGTCGATATCGACGACATCGTCCTGCAGCCAGGCATCGACGCAGGCCTCGATGCCCGCCAGAACAGCGCCCGCCTTATCGTGATATTCGAGGTCGGTCATGGTCGATAGAATCCCGTCATGTTGCAGCGCAAGATGAGTGTAGCGGCGGGCCTGAAGGCAGCGCTGGCAGTGGGTGCATGGCTGATTGTCGCCACGCAGGTCGCGGGCTGTGGCCAGAAAGGCCCGTTGCTGCTCGCCAGACCCACCCCACCCGCTTCCTCGCCGTCCTCCGCACCATGACCCTGCCCGGCTCACCGCACATCGCCTACCGTGGCGATGAGCTCTTCATCGAGGGCTGCTCGCTGAGCGACCTGGCGCGTCGCTTCGGCACGCCGCTCTATGTCTACTCGCGCACCTCGATGCTGGCCGCGCTCGCGGCGTACCAGCGCGCGCTGGTCGGGCGCGATCACCTCGTCTGCTATGCGATGAAGGCGAACTCGAGCCTGGCCGTGATCCAGACCTTCGCGCAGACCGGTTGCGGCTTCGACATCGTCTCGGGGGGCGAACTCGAACGTGTGCTCGCGGCCGGCGTGCCGGCTTCGAAGATCGTGTTCTCCGGCGTCGGCAAGACGCGCGCCGAAATGAAGCGCGCGCTCGAGGTCGGCGTGCTGTGCTTCAACGTCGAGAGCGAGGCCGAGCTGGCGGTGCTGTCGCAGGTCGCCGCGAGCCATGGCAAGACCGCGCGCGTGAGCCTGCGAATCAACCCAGACGTCGACGCCGGCACCCACCCCTACATCTCGACCGGCCTGAAGGGCAACAAGTTCGGCATCGCGCACGAGCGCGCGCTCGCGTGCTACGTGCAGGCCGCGACACTGCCCGGGCTCGAAGTCGTCGGCATCGATTGCCACATCGGCTCGCAGATCACCGACATCGGCCCCTACCTCGACGCGCTCGATCGGCTGCTGGATCTGGTCGAGCAGGTCGAAGACCGCGGCATCGCGATTCATCACCTCGACCTCGGCGGCGGCCTGGGAATCACCTACACGGACGAGGCACCGCCGTCGGCCGAGGTGCTGGTCAGGAGCCTGCTCGAACGCATCGACGCGCGCGGCCACGGCCACCGCAAGATCATGTTCGAGCCAGGCCGCTCGCTCGTCGGAAACGCCGGCGTGCTCGTCAGCGAGGTGCTGTATCTCAAACCCGGCGAGCAGAAGAACTTCTGCATCGTCGATGCGGCGATGAACGACCTGATGCGCCCGGCCATGTACCAGGCCTGGATGCGCATCGTCGCCTGCCGGCTGCGCGACGAGCCCGAGACCGTTTGCGACGTGGTCGGCCCGGTTTGCGAATCGGGCGACTGGCTCGGCAAGGACCGCGAACTCGCGGTGCACGCCGGCG
>JBDUAG010000515.1:0-3507 GCA_040004785.1 Burkholderiales bacterium
TCTCGGACCGCATCGCGGTGATGAGCGAAGGCCGCATCGTGTTCGAGACGCCGGCCGCCGGCGCCGACCGCCGCGTGATCGGCTCGCACATGGGTGGCGCTCATGACGGACACGCGCATGGACACGCGTTGCCGGAGGCCGCATGAGCCTGATCAACATTCCTGCCACGCCATTCGAGTACCCGTTCGCGCCCGGCAAGACCGCGCTCGTCATCATCGACATGCAGCGCGACTTCGTCGAACCCGGCGGCTTCGGCGCCTCGCTCGGCAACGACGTGAGCCTGCTGCACACCGCCATCGCGCCGATCGCGGCACTGCTCGCGGCATGGCGCGCGCGCGGCTGGCCGATCGTGCACACACGCGAGTCGCACAAGGCCGATCTGTCGGATTGCCCGCCGGCGAAGCGCATGCGCGGCTCGCCGACGCAACGCATCGGCGAGCCGGGCCCGATGGGCAAGCTGCTGATCCGCGGCGAGCCCGGCACCTCGATCATCCCGGCGCTCGCGCCGGAGGTCGGCGAGCTGGTGATCGACAAACCGGGCAAGGGCATGTTCTGGTCCACCGGCCTGCACGAGATGCTGCACGCACAAGGCGTGACGCACCTCGTGTTCACGGGCGTGACCACGGAGGTGTGCGTGCAGACCTCGATGCGCGAAGCCAACGACCGCGGCTACGACTGCCTGCTCGTGGAAGACGCGACCGAGAGCTACTTCCCCGAGTTCAAGGCGGCAGCGCTGGCGATGATCGCGGCGCAGGGCGCGATCGTGGGGTGGCATGCGCCGAGCGCGGCGGTGCTGGGGGCGATAGCATCGGCGTGAAGTTGGGGCGACGGCCCGGTCAGCAACGCTTCGACCGATGGTCTTATCCTTGCCATCACCAACCACCAGGAGGCGTGCCCCGTCATGGGTCCGCCAGTTGGCTGACCCGTACGGAGATGTCATGCCCAAACTCATCGTCAGCAGCTTCGGCCTCTCTATCGACGGCTTCGGCGCTGGCCCGAACCAGAGCCTCGACAACCCGCTCGGCGTCGGCGGGTTGGGGTTGATGGAATGGGCGTTCACGACGCGCACCTTCCAGCAGATGCACGGCGGCAGCGGCGGCGAGACCGGTGTGGACGAGGACTTCGCGGCGCGCGGGTTCACGAACGTCGGCGCGTGGATCCTCGGGCGCAACATGTTCGGGCCGGTGCGCGGGCCTTGGCCCGACGATGCGTGGAAGGGATGGTGGGGCACGAACCCGCCGTACCACGTGCCGGTGTTCGTGCTGACGCACCACGCGCGCGCGCCCATCGTGATGGAAGGCGGCACGGTGTTCCACTTCGTCTGCGACGGCATCGAGACGGCGCTCGCCCGCGCACGCGAGGCAGCGCAGGGGCGCGATGTTCGCTTGGGCGGCGGCGTGGCGACGGTGCGGCAGTACCTGCGTGCCGGCCTCGTCGACGAGCTGCACCTCGCACTCTCGCCCGCGCTGCTCGGCTCGGGCGAGCCGCTGCTGGCCGGCATCGACCTGCCGGCGCTCGGCTACGAATGCACCGAACGGGTCGCCTCACCGCACGCGACGCACATGGTGCTGACGAAGACCCAACGCTAAGAGGTACCGCCCTGCACGAGCGCGATGCGGCGGCGCAGCCGCTCGACCTCGTCGCTCGCGCCGGCCTCGTCGGCGCGCTTCAGCTGGACACCCAGCCACGCCAGCAGCGGCCGGCGCCAACCTTGCGCGGATGCGGTGTCGATCGCGGTCTGGATCACCTGCGGATCGGCGCGGTCCGTCTCGAACAGCACGCCGGCCGCGACCAGCCGCGCGAGCGGATCAGCGATGCCCTGCAGCGCGCTCGGCTCCGGCGTGGCCGACCGGCCCGCGAGTCGGTCTGCATAGGTGCGCTCGGCGTCGGTGGCATCGCCGCGCAGCGGCTCGAACGCGCTGCACGGCTCGAACACCAGACTCGCGACCTGCGCCGCGCAGTGCGCGAGTTCGACCCGCGCGAGCAGGTCGGCGCGGCCGGTGCGCGCCACCTCGGCACGCGCACGCGACTGCTCGGCGGCGTCGATGCGGGCGTTGCCGGTCAGGTAGGCCGCGACGGCGCGTTCGCTCGCGGCCTTGGCGTTGAGTTGCCAGTCGGGAATCGGCGGGTTGGAGGAGCACGCCGCCAGCATCACGATCAATGCACAGGCCGCGAGCCTCATGGAAGTTTGAGCTCCGTCTCGCGCTTGAACGGCCACTTGCGGTTCAGCTCGTTGATGAGGCCGTCGACATTGCGCAGGCTGGTCTCCACATCGGCACGCAGCGCGCCGAGGTCGGTGGTGGCCGCGTTCACGTTCGCGCCCACCGCCTTGGCCTCGGCGAGCACCGCATCCACCTTCTGCAGGCTGGCGCGTGCGTCGAGCAGCATCGCGTTGAGCTGAGTCACCGTGCTGCGCGCATCGCGCACCAGGCCATCGTTGCCGAAGACCTGCGTGTCGGCCTTGGCAACGAGGCCGTCGAGGCGGGTCAGCAGCGTGTTGGTGCGCTCTAGCGCGGTGATGAGCTTCTTCGCATCCGCATCGCTGCCGACCAGCGCGCCCATCGCGCCGCCCGGGCCCTTGAGCTTGTCGGTGAAGCCCTGCACGTTCGCCAGGCTCGCGTTCAGTGCCGAGTCGCTCTGCGTCATCGCGCCGAGGTTCTGCAGCAGTTGCCGCGCCTCCGACATGAGGCGCGGGATCTCGGCCGCGGCGTCGCCGCGCAGCACTGTGCGCACCGCGCCATCGGGCAGCGGCGGGTCGGTCAGGATGCCGGTGTAGGCGCGGATGTTGGTGTTGCCGACGACGCCGCGCTGGATCGCGAACACGCTGGTCTCGCGCAGCCAGTGCGCGTCCCGGATCGGCACGTCGATGAGGATGCGTGCATTGCCGTCGGACGCGAGCTCGATGCGGTGCACGCGACCGATGGGGAAGCCGGCGAACGTCAGGTCCATGCCGACGCCGACGCCTTCCGAATCCTCGGCCACCAGCACCAGCTGCTGGGTGCTCTCGAACGCGCCGCGCGCGAACGCGAGGTACAGCGCCGCGCCGCCGACGAGCAGCACCAGCACCACCAGCAGCAACGTGGCCTTGACTTCGAGGTGGTTCGCGGTCCGGGCAGGCGGGTCGTCACTCATGGGTGCATCAATAGTAGTTGCCGGCCAGCGAGATGCCTTCGATCAGCAGGATCGCCGCGAACAGCCGCACCAGGCTGTCGAGCTCGCGGCTGGCGCGTGCGCCGGGCGCCACACTCGATTGCGGGCCGCGCAGAAACGCCGCAACCGGAATCAGCGCGACCGCGAAGCTGAAGAACACGGCCTTGAGCGCGAGGATCAGCGCGACGCCGGGGTTGAAGATCTGCCCCATCGTGCGCGTAAAGCCGGCGAATGCGGCGAGCGAGAAGCCGTAGACCGCGACATAGGCCAGCACCATCGCGATCACGCAGCTCACCGCGGCCAGCAGCAGCACCGCGAACATGCCGGCGACGACGCGCGGCAGCAGCTCGTGGCGCA
>JBDUAG010000516.1:0-3507 GCA_040004785.1 Burkholderiales bacterium
TGTTGCCGTGGATCGCCATCGCGCTGATGTCGGCCTTCAGCAAATGCTCGACGAGGCGGTTCGCGCCGTGCTTCATGCGCGTGAACACTAGCACCTGATCCCAGTCGTTTTCCTTGATGAGGTGGATCAGCAGATCCTTCTTCATCTCGCGGCCGACCGGGTGCACCTTCTGCGCGATGGTCTCGGCGGTCTGGTTGCGTCGCGCCACTTCGATCAGCACCGGCGCGTTCAGCAGGCGGTCGGCCAGCGCCTTGATCTCCTCGCTGAAGGTCGCGCTGAACAGCAGGCTCTGCTTCTGCTTCGGCAGTACCGCGAGCACCTTCTTGATGTCGTGGATGAAGCCCATGTCGAGCATGCGGTCGGCCTCGTCGAGCACGAAGATCTCGATGTGGCTGAGGTCCATCGTGCGCTGCTGCAGGTGATCGAGCAGGCGGCCGGGCGTGGCGACGAGGATGTCGATGCCGCGCCGCAGCTTGTCGATCTGCGGCTGCATGCCGACGCCGCCGAAGATCACCGCGCTGGTGAGCTTGCTGTACTTGCCGTAGGTGCGAACGCTTTCTTCGACCTGCGCAGCGAGCTCGCGGGTGGGGGTGAGGATGAGCGCGCGGATCGGCAGCTTGCCCTTGGCATCGCGCACGGCCGGCTTGGCCATCAGGCGGTGCAGCATCGGCAAGGTGAAGCCGGCGGTCTTGCCGGTGCCGGTCTGTGCACCGCCCATCAGGTCGGCGCCCGAGAGCACGGTCGGGATGGCCTGCGCCTGGATCGGCGTGGGCGTGGTGTAGCCGTACTCGTGAACGGCACGCAGCAAGGGCTCGGCGAGGCCGAGTTCGTCAAAAGTCATGGGATTCCAGAGGGAAGAGTTCGGCCTGTCGCTCTTCATTCAAAGCGTCAGTCGCAGGCGGAAGCGGTGTGCGGTGAGCGCGATGCGGTGCCTGAGCGGTGCACGAACTCGGTCAGAACTGACCTCAGCGCGGTGACTGATGACCGGGCTGTTGGCCTATTCTAACCTGCGTGCCGCGTCGAGCAGCCGGCGCTTGCGCAGGCTGGCGCCGGACGGCGTGATCTGCGCGACGGCCTCGCGAGCGAGGCGCCGCGCCTGGGTCGGATCGGCGGGCAACGCCAGCCGCGCGAGGCCGAGCGTGGCACGGGCGCGCAGCCAGTCGCGGGTGGGCGACGCGGCGGCGGGGTTGTCATCGGCCGCGGCGAGCGCGGTGGCGTAGGCGACGCGCGCCTGATCGGCCGCACCGCCGCGGCGTTCGTGGATCTCGCCGAGCACCACGCGCGCCTGCCGCGCCGCGAGCGAGCCCGCGCTGAGCTGTGCGTCGATCAGCGGCAGCGCCTGCTGCAGATGCGCGAGCGCGTCGCCCTGGCGGCCGCTGCGCGACTCGGCCTCGGCCTGGGCGACCAGCCGCAGCGCCCAGCTGGCGCCGCCGCCCGGCTGCCAGCGTTCGCTGGCGACGCGTGTGCGGCTGAGTGCTTCGTCGAGCCGACCTTCATCGAGCGCGACCTCCGCCAGCGCGACGTTGAGCAGGTCCGGCGCATTGCCGATCTGGCGCGAGGTGTCGGCCGCGGCCGTGTCTTGTGCGGCGGCGAGGCTGGCGCGTGCGTCGTCGGCGTCACCGGCCTCGTGTCGCGCGACGGCGAGCTGGATCCGCACCAGCGCGGCCACGCGATGGCGCGGGCCGAGCGTCGAGTCGATCAGCGTCTGCGCCTGTGTCAGCTCGGCCACGGCCTCGCGAAAGCGGCCGCTGCGCCCCATCAGGTCGCCGAGCGAGAAGTGGCCGATCGCGATGCCGAAGTCGCGCAGCTTGTCCTGCTCGGCGCTGAGCGCGATCGAGCGACGCAGTTCTGCTTCGGCGGCCGGGAACTCATTGCGCCGGGCGAGGGCGTTGCCGAGCCAGCGGTGCGCGATCGCGCGCATCGCGTGGCGAGGTTGGTGCGCTTCGAAGGCGGCTGTGGCGCGCCGCAGCTGCGTCACCGCCGTCTGCAGCTCGCCCACCTGCATCGCGTCGAAGCCGAGCTGGTAGAGCGCGACGGGGTAGCTCTCGTCGGCCTGCTGGCCGGTGGCCTCGATGATCGTGACGGCCTCGCGCATCAGCGCGTCCGATTCCGCCGGCTTGCCGAGCTGGGTGAGCGAGAGGCCGCGCTCGACCAGCGCGTAGACGTACTTCTCGCTGTCCGGCCCATAGACCTCGCGCGCCACCGTCAGCGCCTCGCGCTGCAGCGGATCGGCGCTGTCGATCAGGCCGATGTTGCTTTGCAGCGCGCCGATCACCGTGAGCAGCTCCAGCCGCACCGCGGGCGCGAGCTGCTTGTCGGCGAGCAACCGGGTGCCGCCTTGCTCGAGGAGTTCGCGCGCGGTCGTGTCCTGGCGCGTCTTGCCATCGCCGACGCCGGTGGCCTCGAACACGCCGAGCAGGTAGTCCTTGATTGCGGTTGCGTTGGCGGCTTCGGTGCGAGCGATCGCGGCCTGTTCGCGCGCCTTGCCGGCCTGCCACAGCGTCGTGCTCACACCCGCGGCGGCCGCGATCGCGACGAGCACGGCACCGGCCACGCCGATGGCGTGGCGCTGCACGAACTTGGCGGCGAGATAGGTGAACGTGGGTGCCTGCGCGCTCACCGACTCGTGGCGCAGAAGGCGCCCGATGTCGTCGGCGAGAGCCTGCACCGAGGCGTAGCGCTCGGCCGGACGTTTGCGCAGGGCTTTCGCGACGATGTGTTCCAGGTCGCCGCGCAATTGCTGGCGCAATCGCTGCGGTGACGTGGAACGCGAGGCGGCCACGTCGGTGCGGTCTTCACCGGCCGTGGGGGTGACGGTGCCGGCGCTCAAGCGGCGCGGCTCGGCCTCGACGATCGCGCGTGCCAGCTGCACCGCGGTGCTGCCCGGCACACCATACGGGCGCTGGCCCGAGAGCAGCACGAACATCAGCACGCCGAGCGCGTAGACATCGGTGGCGACCGTGATCGAAGCGCCGTTGATCTGCTCCGGCGCCGCGTACTCGGGTGTCAGCCCGGCAGCGCCCAGGCGCGTGAGTTCGTCGCCGTCGGCGTTGTCCTCGAGCAGCTTGGCGACGCCAAAATCGAGCAGCTTCACATGGCCTTCATCGGTGACGAGGATGTTCGCAGGCTTCAGGTCGCGGTGCACGACCAGGTTCGCGTGCGCGAACGCGACTGCGCTGCAGACTTGCTGCAGCAGCGCCAGGCGCGCCGGCACGGCCAGCTTGCGCGCGTCGCACCAGCGGTCGATGCGCTCGCCGACCACATATTCGAGCACGAGATAGCGCGTGCCGCCGGCCGCGAAGCCGGCGTCCAGCAGCTGCGCGATGTGCGGGTGGGTGAGTTTGGCGAGCAACTCGCCTTCGCGGGCAAAGCGCGCGTTGACCATCGCGGAGAGCGCTGCATCGCCCGACGTGGCGCGCACGAGCTTGACCGCCGCGCGCCCCTGGTGCAACCCGTCGCTGCGGATCGCGGCCCAGACCTCGCCCATGCCGCCGCTGCCGATCACCT